>NZ_QUFG01000010.1:0-113171 GCF_003478405.1 Faecalibacterium sp. AF28-13AC
TTATTTTATCACAGAAGTGATTTTTTGTCAAGCACTTTTTTCGAAGCGTTTCGAACGTTTTGAACTTGGACTGCTTCAGATTTCTCAGAACTGACTGGAATCTTTCGGCGTCTATTGGTTCTTTTCTCTCGCTTCTCAGCTGAGGCTTCAGAAGTCATTCTTTTGTCTCAGCGCTTGGCGCTCAAGTATAATACCATACACTGGGGTGGATGTCAACACTTTTTACAAGTTTTTTCAAAAAACTTCAAATTGCTGCGTTCGGGCAGGAAGTCGAACCCCTCCGGGACGGCCACGGCCGTCCCGGCTCCCCTTTTCCAAGGGGAGCTTGCAGTTTTGCGGGCGCTGTTATATTATATAATTACATTATAGAGGCAGAGGAGGCCCCCGACCATGATCCTGACGGTCAACATCGGCAACACACACATCACCATCGCCGGATACGAACACGACGCCCTGCAATTCAGCGGGCGTCTGCACTCCGACGCAGCAGCGACCATTGACGAATATGCCATGGATCTGCTGAATCTGCTCTCTCTGTACCGCGTCCAGACCGAGCGCATTGAGGGAGGCATTCTGGGCAGTGTCGTGCCCGCGCTGACGGGCCGCGTCCTGGCGGCGCTGCGGATGCTCTGCTCCGCCCGCTTTCTGACCGTTGGTCCGGGCCTGAAGAGCGGCATCAAGCTGCGGCTGGACAATCCGGCCCAGCTGGGTGCAGAGCTTTTGTGCGGCGCCGTTGCCGCGCTGGCCGAGACGCCCGGCCCGCTGGCCGTCATCTCCGCCGACACAGCCATCTCCATCATGGCCGTGAACGAAAAACAGGAGCTTGTGGGCGGCGTCATCCTGCCCGGCCCGCAGCTGTCGCAGGCGGCGCTGGTCCAGAAGACCGCCCAGCTGCCCCAGATCGACCTTTCGGCACCAGCTTCAGCCTCCATTCTGGGCAAGAACACCGCTGCCTGCCTGCAGAACGGTTTCGTGCTGGGCACCGCCAGCCTGCTGGACGGACTGGCTGAGCGCTTCCGCGCCGAACTCGGCCCGGAGCTCAAATTCTACGCCACCGGCAATCTGCCCCGCACCATCCGCGAAGCCTGCCACACGAACATTCTCTACCGCGAGACCCTCATCACCGATGGCTTATACCGCATCTGGCAGAAAAATCGGAAAGGGTAATATCAAAATCAAAAGGAGTGCCACACCATGAATTCCAAACTCGTATCTCTGTTCTGCTGTCTGATCATGCTCGTGAGCTTTTCCGGCTGTACCAAGGTCACACAGCTTGTAAAAGACAATCAACCAACCAAAGCGGAACTGCTCGCAGAAATCAACGAAGAGCATCAGCGTTGGGAAGCGGCTCCTGCCGCCGACCCGACACCCTATCTGCGGCATTACGATGACCCCGCCGATGCACAGAAATATTTTGATTACGTCACCGATACCTACAGCGAATACAATGCCGCCAAAGAATTAAGTCTGGAAGAAGCCGAAGAAGATGTGAACTATCTCTTCGATGCCTTCTATTATGATTTTGCCTTCTATGACTATTTTGGCGGGCACACTGTATTCGATCAGGCAAAAGCAGAGATTTTACAAGAGCTTCAAGCAAAAGACAACCTGACCTGCAAAGACTTACAGGAGGTTTTGGTGAAACACCTCACCTTTATCAAGGACGGCCATTTCAATATCAATCACAACTTCCCGGCGGAAAAGGAGATCCCCTTCTTTTTCCGGCAGGTGATGTTCGTTAAAACCGACAGCGGATATCAGGATTCCAAAGGTAAGACGGTCGTATCGGTAGACGGCCATCCAGACTTGGATACACTGTTCAAACGTTCCATTTCCCAAGAAGGATATCTTGTGTACTATCCTGTGCTGCTGAAAGAAGCAAAATTTGATGGAACCGAGTGGGACAAGCATGTGTGCGACGAGCAATTGACCGTGCACTATGCCGATGGCAGTACGGATGTATTGACAGCAGACGCATGGAGACAGTATTATAAAGAGCTTCCCAAAGACCAGAATACCGATCTTCGCCAGACAGATGGAATCCCGGTGTTCCAGTTCAACAGCTTTGATGGCTCTTTCCTGCAGGAGGTCAATGCTGCGGCGGCACAAATGAGTGATGCTGCGATTTCCATGCTGGATCTGCGCTCCAATGTCGGCGGATATGAAGAAGTAGCTCATCAGTGGATCACCCGATACAGCCGCCAGCGTGTACAGGGCAATGGAGTCCGCTATGACGTTGTTAATCCGGTATCCGTAGCGATAGCTCATCGGTGGCAAACGCACGACAACATTCTGATTCTTTTAAGCGGAAAATGCTCTGCCTCTTCTGCAGAAATCACAATGGACCTTGCCTATAATCTGGAAAACAGCCTGATCATCGGAGAAAACACAAATGGATGTATGATCGGAAATGGTGGGCATGTGGAACTGCCGAACAGCAAATGCTCGGTTATAATGACATCCGTATGTGTCTATCTGCTGCCGGAGGGTGCAGATTATTTTGAAGAAATGCGTGGCCTTTCTCCGGATATCTGGGTCCCGGCCAAAGAAGCCGAGACGCTGGCGGCAAAACTGATGGAGAATCTGAAATGAGATTCGAATCCTCCCGGCCGCAAATGAACGCCAGTCCTCTTGTTCGACGTTCCTACGGGTCTAGGAACCGCGCACTAAGCAACAGCCCGCTGGGCTGATTGCTTACCCCGCCTGCGGCGGGGCCGTGCTGTTCGAATCCTCCCGGCCGCAAATAAAAATCCCCAGCACACGAAAGTGTACTGGGGATTTCATGCGACCGGGAGGATTCGAACCTCTGGCCTTCCGGGTCGGAGCCGAACGCTCTATCCAGCTGAGCTACGATCGCACATCTTCTGAATGGATTCAGTATAAGGTAGTATAGCACAGCCGGACAGAAATTGCAAATAGAAATCTTCGCCCTTGTCGGCCCAATTTCTGCATCCGGAGCATCCTTCTGAAAAATCATCGGGCGGCGCGTTAAAATTTCACCTCTGCTTTTTGGGTTTTTCATCTTGCAAAAGCGCCGCCGGGCCTTATAATAGAGCTTGTGCCCCGGTGTGCGCGGGCACAGTTTCGGATCAGGAAAAGGAATCATCAAGTTATGAAGTCAAACACCAAATCGCTGACGGAAGGCCCTCTGGCCAAGCAGATCCTTCTGGTCAGCCTGCCGCTGGCACTGTCCAACCTGCTGCAGGTGCTGTTCAACATGTCGGACGTCGCGGTCGTGGGCCGGTTCGCCGGTTCCACGGCGCTGGGTGCGGTGGGTTCCACGAGCATCTTCGTCACCCTGTTCACCGGTTTTCTCATCGGCCTGAGCAACGGCATCAACGTGCTGGTGGCCCGCTTCTATGGGGCCAGGCACACCGATGACGTCCGCCGCACCGTTCACTCGGCGCTGGTGGTCAGCCTCATCGCCGGTGTGGTGCTGCTGTTCGTGGGTCTGCTGGGCTCCCCCGCCCTGCTGCGGCTGCTGAACACCAAGGAAGACCTGCTGCCCGGTGCCATCCTCTACCTGCGGGTCTACTTCCTCGGTATGCCCGCACTGGCGCTCTACAACTTTGGCAACGCCATCTTCAGCGCCATCGGCGACACCAAAAAGCCGCTGTACTTCCTGAGCATCGCGGGTGTGCTGAACATCCTGCTCAACCTCTTCTTCGTCATCGTCTGCAAGCTGGATGTCATGGGCGTGGCGCTGGCCAGTGCCATTTCGCAATGCGTTTCCGCCGGGCTCATCCTCCACGCGCTGACTCAGGTGCAGGACTGCTACACCCTGCATTTCCGGGAAGCCCGGCTCGACCCGGCCATGACCCGGAGCATTCTGGCGCTGGGCCTGCCCGCCGGGTTCCAGAACGCCGTCTTCGCCATCGCCAACCTCTTCATCCAGGCAGGCGTCAACTCCTTCGACTCCCTCATGGTCAAGGGCAACTCCGCCGCCGCCAACGCCGACAACCTCATCTACGACTGCATGGCCGCCTTCTACATGGCCTGTGCCAGCTTCATGAGCCAGAACTACGGCGCAGGCAAGCCCGACCGCGTGAAGAAGAGCTACTTCATCGCGCTGGGCTATTCCTTTGGTGTGGGCCTGCTGTTGGGCGGCAGCCTGTTCGTGTTCGGCCGCGAGTTCCTGGCCCTCTTCACCACCGAGCCTGCCGTCATCGACGCCGGCATGAAGCGTGTGGGCGTCATGGGTCTGGCCTACTGCATCTCGGCCTTTATGGATTGCACCATCGCCGCCTCCCGCGGCCTGGGCAAGACCGTCGTGCCCACCGTCATCGTCATCCTGGGCTCCTGCGTCTTCCGCGTCATCTGGGTGTACACCATCTTTGCCCACTTCCACACCATCCCCTCGCTTTATCTGCTCTACCCCTGCTCCTGGATACTGACCGCTCTGGCGGAGATCGTCTACTTCGTCCACTGCTACAAGCAGGCCATGAAAATTTTCCGGGAGCCGGTCCCTGCGTCGCTGTAAACCGTTCAGACATAAGAAAAGGCAGATGCCGTTCGATGCGGCATCTGCCTTTTTTGTTTCATTACACCTTTACTTCTCCCGTCAGCACCCGCTGATAGTCCTCGTAATTGCGGGCCAGCAGCGCGGGCGTATCCAGACCGAAGTTTGGCACAACAAAAGCTCCCCGGAAACGAGGAGCTTTCGTTGCATTCCTTATGCGTATTGGTGGTTCAGGAACATCGCCTTGATGAGGACGACCTCGTCGTATTCCTCCTGCTCGACCTGAACGTCGGCGTTCAACGCCTTCAGGCGGGCCTTGACGGCCTCCAGCGCCTCCGGCACGGTGACGGCGCGGCCCTCTTCGATGGCGTCCATCATCTGCTTGAGGACGGTCGGGTGTGCGTAATAGCTCGGCACCGGGAACGCACCGTTCGGGTAGCGCTTCACATAGTCTGCTGCGGCCTGCTCGGCCCGGTCGGCCCGCTTCATGATGGCGCTGTGGTTGTTGCGGGCGGTGGGCAGCATGTTGTAGCTGGAAAAGAGGAAGATGGCCGCAAAGCCGAACAGCGCAAAGTAGATGCCGTAATTACCCACATGGTTCGTGATGGCATAGAGGCCGTAGGCTGCGGCCACAAGGCCGAACAGGAAGATGGCCAATGCGACATAGCGGTACACCGGCTTGCTCTGCAGCTGGGCGCGCTTGCGGCGCTCGGCGGCGCTCAGCTCGTCCGAAATCTCCGGCTTGGCTTCCAGGTACTCTTTTGCCCGGCGCAGCACCGTCAGGCTGTGCTCGGCGTCTTTCGTCAGCTCCGGCAGCTTGCGGGCGGCCTTTTCGGCCTCCTTCTTCTGCACGGTCTGCTCGCCTGCCGCGCTCAGCCGCTTGATCTGCGGCTGCTCTTTGGCCAGAACGTCCAGCAGGGCGTCCACGTCCCGCTCATCCTTGAAGTTGCACTGCTTCTGCTTGCCGCCGTCGTACTCCACCACCAGATAGGCCATGGAGGCAAACATCCCTTTGCCGGTAAAGCCGCCCTGGCTCATGGCGACCCGCTTGAACGCGCGGGTGATGCTGCCGTAAGGCAGATAATAGCAGCGGTCGATGTAAAAGCTGTTGAGGTACAGCGCCTTTTTGCCGACGCCGCAGGGGCCGATCTTTTTGCAGGCTTTTTTGTCTGCTTCCAGCTCGGCAGCGCCGAGTTTTGCCAGACCCAGTTGTGCAGGTTTGAACAGCATAGTGTATCCCTCTTTTGCGTTTTGTTTGTACCCATTGTCCCACTGTTTTTCGCAAAATGCAAGAGTCTTTTCCACTCTTAGCCAAAAGCAAGACCGGCCGCTGGTGTGGGCAGCGGCCGGTCTTGAGATCACAGGGGGTTATGCCGCCTTGAATGGGTTATGCGGCTTTCTTCTCCGTGTGCTTCTTGGTAGCATGGATAAACAGGGCCAGCATTGCAACGGCGAAGACGATGCCCACAGGGTATGCGATTGCCGTATTGTAGATGGTGGCACCCTCAGCGGTCTTGCTGTTCAGCAGGCCGCCCAGGCACTCCGGAGCCAGCACGAAGTAAGTGCAGGACACAGCGCTCATGAAGGTAGCGGGCACAGCGGTGATCCAGTAGTTCTTCTTCTCCTTGAACAGGTACATGGAAGCGGCCCACAGAACGATCATGGCCAGCGTCTGATTGGTCCAGCTGAAGTAACGCCAGATCACGGTGTAGTTGATGAAGCCCAGCGCGTTGCCGATGCCCAGGAAGGCGCCGACACCCAGAACGGGGATGCAGAGCTTCAGGCGGTTCCCGTAGCTGTCCTGGTCCAGCTTCAGCCAGTCGGCCAGAGTCAGACGAGCGGAACGGAACGCGGTATCACCAGAGGTGATGGGGCAGATGACGACGCCGATCATTGCCAGGGCAATGCCGACACCGCCCATGGTCTTGGAGCAGACGTCGTAGATGGCGGCGGACTGACCTTCGGCCAGAGCAGCGGCCAGACCGGTGTTCAGACCACCGGTGACTTCGTACAGAGAGCAGCCGGCAGCAGCCCAGATCAGAGCGATGATGCCTTCGCAGACCATTGCGCCGTAGAAGACGAAGTGGCCCTGCTTCTCACTCTTCATGCAGCGCGCCATCAGAGGCGACTGGGTGGAGTGGAAGCCGGAAATAGCGCCGCAGGCGACCGTGATGAACATGAAGCTCCAGATCGGGGTGCCCGACGGGTGCATGCTGCCGAAGTGATCCCACAGTTCGGGGATGGTGTAGGCGGGGTTGGTGAAGATGCCAAAGATAACGCCCACTGCCATGATGATCAGGCAGATGCCGAAGACCGGGTAGATCTTGCCGATGATGGCATCAATGGAGATAAAGGTCGCGATGAAGTAATAGACCAAGATGATGATCAGCCAGAACAGGGTGGTGGTGAGCACACCGCTCATCCCGCTGTTCTTGCACAGGGTCACGATCAGGCCAGCAGGGCCGACTGCGAACACCGTGCCGACCATGATCAGCAGCACGACAGAGAACACACGCATGATGTTCTGCATCACAGGTCCCAGATACTTGCCGGTAACTTCTGCAATGGAAGCGCCTTCGTTGCGCTCGCTCATCATACCGGAGAAGTAGTCGTGGACGCCGCCTGCAAAGATGGTGCCGAAGGTGATCCACAGGAACACCACAGGGCCCCACAGAGCACCCTGCAGTGCACCAAAGATGGGGCCGAGGCCCGCGATGTTCAGCAGCTGGACGAGGAACAGCTTCCACTGCGGCATCACGACGTAGTCAACGCCATCGTTGATGCGCACAGCGGGAGTTTCACGGTCGTCCGGTCCAAACGTGTTGTCCACGATCTTGCCATAGACAAAATAGCCTACGATCAGGAGCGCCAGACAGAGTAAGAAACTAATCATACCAGAAACCTCCTTTTTCAGATCCACGCCCACGGCCCCATTCTGCCGTGCGTGGTCCATGTCTGGCTTCATGTTAACACATTTTTCATAACTCGAACAATATCTTTCCCGCATAGCCCTCATATCAAAAAGTATATGGTGGGGTTTCAGGCGTTTCTTTTGGCAAAGATTTTTAGCGTCTCCTCGGCAAATTTTCTTTTCCGAAAACGTTCTTTGTGTGATTTTGACCGACGAAAGTTGCAGCTCCCAAACTTTCCGCCTGTTTTTTGTGCAGTTTGACCACGCCTGCAATTTTTGCGCGATTTTCAGTGCTTTTTTGTTATTCAGCCGGGTTTCTCCCGTTGCAAACGAAGACCGGCCGTCCGGGGACTTCCCGGCGGCCGGTCTTCTGTGAATGGGCAAATATTAGAAGAGGAACTCAGGATCTCATCGGATCATGCGGCTTTCCTGACGCCAGCCTTTTTGGTGGCGTGGATAAACAGGGCCAGCATCGCAGCGGCAAAGACGATACCCACAGGGTATGCGACCGCCGTATTGTAGATGGTCGCGCCTTCCGCAGTCTTGCTGTTCAGCAGGCCGCCCAGGCACTCCGGAGCCAGCACGAAGTAGGTACAGGACACAGCGCTCATGAAGGTAGCAGGCACAGCCGTGATCCAGTAGTTCTTCTTTTCCTTGAAGAGGTACATGGAAGCGGCCCACAGGACGATCATGGCCAGCGTCTGGTTGGTCCAGCTGAAGTAACGCCAGATGACCGTGTAGTTGATGAAGCCCAGCGCGTTGCCGATGCCCAGGAAGGCGCCGACACCCAGAACGGGGATGCAGAGCTTCAGGCGGTTCGCGTAGCCGTCCTGGTCGATCTTGAACCAGTCGGCCAGCGTCAGACGCGCGGAACGGAAGGCGGTATCACCAGAAGTGATGGGGCAGACGACGACGCCCACCATGGCCAGCGCAATGCCCACGCCGCCCATGGTCTTGGAGCAGACATCGTAGATGGCCTTGGACTGGCCCATGGCCAGCGCCTGTGCCAGACCGGTGTTCAGGCCGCCGGTGACTTCGTACAGAGAGCAGCCGGCTGCGGCCCAGATCAGAGCGATGACGCCCTCACAGACCATGGCACCGTAGAAAACGAAGTGGCCCTGCTTCTCACTCTTCATGCAGCGCGCCATCAGAGGCGACTGGGTGGAGTGGAAGCCGGAAATAGCGCCGCAGGCGACCGTGATGAACATGAAGCTCCAGATCGGGGTGCCCGACGGGTGCATGCTGCCGAAGTGATCCCAGATCTCCGGGATCGTATAGGCAGGGTTTGTGAAGATACCGAAGATGACGCCGATGGCCATGATGATGAGGCAGATGCCGAAGATGGGGTAGATCTTGCCGATGACCGCGTCAATGGAGATAAAGGTCGCGATGAAGTAATACACCAGGATGATGATGAGCCAGAACAGCAGCGAAGTGAACACGCCGGATGCACCGCTCTGGCTGCACAGCTCCACGATCAGGCCCGCAGGGCCGACCGCAAACACCGTGCCCACCATGATGAGCAGAACCACGGAGAAGACACGCATCACGTTCTGCATCACCGGGCCAAGGTATTTGCCGGTGATCTCGGCGATGGAAGCGCCGTCGTTGCGCTCGCTCATCATGCCGGAGAAGTAGTCATGGACACCGCCCGCAAAGATCGTGCCGAAGGTGATCCACAGGAAGACCACCGGCCCCCACAGAGCGCCCTGCATGGCGCCGAAGATGGGGCCGAGGCCCGCGATGTTCAGCAGCTGGACGAGGAACAATTTCCACTGCGGCATCACGACATAGTCCACGCCATCGTTGATGCGCACAGCCGGAGTTTCGCGGTCGTCCGGGCCGAAGGTGTTGTCTACGATCTTACCGTAGACGAAGTAGCCCACGATCAAGAGCGCCAGACAGAGCAAGAAACTGATCATACCAGAAACCTCCTTTTTTCGGTGCTGTCCGCGGCCCCATTCCGCCGCCGGGCAGCTCCCAATCTCTGGCCTCATGGTAACATATTTTTCATCATCTGCACAATATTTTTCCAGCATAGGGGTATATCGTATCCGATATACCTGCTAAGAATTTTTACCGTTGTCCGGTCTGTTTTTTGTCGAAAAGCCAGCAAAAAAGAAACGAAACCGAATTTTCGGTTTCGTTTCTTTGCCACATTTCTCTATTTTTATCAATTCCGGAGCCAAAACTTTAGCCGCTTCTTTGCCGGCGGCTTCTCATTTCATGGTCTGGGCCGCCTGTTTGTGGAGCAGATCGACAAACGCCTGTTCCTCCGCCCGCAGGCCACCCTTGTCCGGATAGACCAGGACATCCCGCATCTGCTGGCGCTGGGCCGGGCATTTCTTCAGCACCAGATGATACTGTTCCAGCGCCTTGCGGGGCATGGGTGACGCCCACATATACGCAGACGGGAGCCGCTGCAAGATCGAAAACTGGCTGCACCGCTCATACACATGGATACGCCGGGCTTGGTTCACATGCCAGCGCACACCGTCGCCGCCCTCCTCGCCGGGCAGCTGAAAGTCGTCGTGCCGGATCTCCATATACTGGTTCAGTTCGGTCAGGTCGCGCACCTCGTGCCGGGCCAGCGGGCCGTCCCGGTTGGTGAGCAGCTGATATTCGAAGTCCATCACCGGCTCCATCTTCAGCCCCCGCCGGGCGCAGTAGTGGGTGTAGTGTTCATCGTCCTCCACCGCATAGCGCAGCAGCGCCAGGTGATAGCCCCGCCGCAGCACGAAATCCAGCGCCTCCATCGAGCCGCCCTCCCGGATGTGGATATGCACCCGCTCCAGATGCACCGCCTGTTCCAGATAATCCACCGCCGCATAGGACGCATAGGTCGCATGGGGCAGCATCACCCGCAGCTCCGCGCAGCGCTCCTGCTCTTCCTCGACGCTCCGGCTCAGGCGGTCCACATCTTCCAGCACCCGCTCGGCCTGCTCGATGAACCGCCGCCCCTGCTCGGTGGGGATCATGCCGGTGGAGGAGCGCTCAAAGATGCGGATGTGATACTCCTCTTCCAGATTTTTCAGCGCCTTGCTGATGTTGGGCTGGGCCGCATACAGCTGCTTTGCCGCAGCGCTGACCGACCCCCACTGCATGATGGCGACCAGATAGCGCAATTCTGTAATGTTCAAGCTCTTCTCTCCTTTTGGCGTCGTGTGGAACCATTTTATCCTATTGTATCAGCCCCGGCGCCGGGCTGTCAAGTTGACGGCAGCGCATCGGGGCTTTATAATAAGAATACCACGTTCTCCCCTGCCGGGAGAATCATCTGTAAAACGAGAACACTGTATTTTTCGAGGAAGATCGTATGACATACCGCGTTTTGCGCATCGACGAGCAGCTGTACGGCTGCGAGGAGCTGCCGGAAGGGCAGCCCGTCTGCTGCGATGTCTTATTGGAGGACGAGACCGGTGAACGCCGGGTCATCGCCTACCCGGACGCTGCGCTGACCCGCCTTGGCATCGACGAAGGCGACACCGTCCGGCTCGACCACCATACCCTCATCAAACTCTGAAGGAGCCTCTATGCACAGCTTATATTTTACCCGCCACGGCGAGACCGTCTGGAACGTTGAAAACAAGATCTGCGGCATGACCGACAGCCCGCTGACCGCCCGCGGCCGGGCGCAGGCCGCTGCACTGGGGGCCCATGTCCGGGACAGCGGGGTCCACATTGACGAGATCCTGTATTCTCCCCTGTCCCGCGCTGCCGACACCGCTCTGGCCATCGCCGAGGCCACCGGCATCCCGGCCCGCCCGGAACCCCGCCTGCGGGAGCAGTGCTTTGGCCGCTACGAGGGGACGCCCCGCGATGGGGCCGAGTTCAAAGTCTCCAAGACCCACTTTGCCGACCGCTACTCCGGCGGCGAGAGTATGCTGCAATTGGCCCAGCGCATCTACGACCTGCTGGACGAGCTGCGGGCCGACGAGAGCAAGACCTATCTGCTGGTCGCCCACAACGGCATCGCCCGCGTGGTGCGGTCTTACTTTTACGATATGACCAACGAGGAGTATGCCGCCTTCGGCATCCGGAACTGCGAGTTCGTCGAGTATACATTTGCATGACAACGAAAGCCGCCGGGGCCCCGGCGGCTTTCGTTGTCCTAGCGCGTCACACATGACGGTAATGGAATTTCCGATCTTTTGTCACGAACATATACACGCTCACCCCCAGCGCAGCAAGCTCGGCGGCCGTGACGGCCAGCCAGATGCCATCCATCCCCATGAGCGCCGGCAGTGCGAAGACCGCCGCCACCTGAAACAACAGGGTGCGTAGAAAAGAGATGAGGGCGCTCGTCACACCGTCGCCCAGCGCGGTAAAGAAGGACGACGCATAGACGTTGAAGCCCATGATGAGGAAGCTCAGCGCATAGAGCCGGAAGGCATGGGTGGTCAGTGCCAGCAGCCCGGCATCGTAGCCCACGAAGATGCGGGCCACATGCGGGATGAGGAACATCGAACCGATGGTCATGACGACGGCCACCACGCCGATGAGGCGGAAGCTCATGGAATAAAGGTTGTGGACCTCCCGGTGATTGCGGGCACCGTAGTGGTAGCTGACGATGGGGGCGCTGCCGACGGCATAGCCCACGAAGACGGCCACAAAGAGGAAGGCGGCATACATGATGACGCCGTAAGCCGCCACGCCGTCCTCGCCCGCAAAGCGGAGGAGCTGGTAATTGTAGAGGATGTTGACCAGCGACATGGAGAGGTTGGTCATCAGCTCCGACGAGCCGTTGATGCAGGCATTCCGCAGGACGTGGCCATGGAACTTCGTCCGGCTCAGGTGCAGGCGGCTGGTGTTGTTCCGGTCCAGGAAATAGAACACCGGCAGCAGGCCGCCGACGATCTGGCTGAGGAAGGTCGCGACAGCGGCACCCTCAACGCCCCAGCGGAGCACCCCCACCAGCACGACGTCCAGCACCATGTTGGTGCAGCCCGCGCCCACGGTGAAAGCGAATCCCAGATGGGGCTTTTCGGCCGTGACGAAGAAGCTCTGGAACATGTTCTGCAAGATAAAGGTCGGCAGGCTGACCAGCAGGATGCGGCCATACCGCAGCGCATAGTCCAGCATCTCCCCCTTTGCGCCCAGCAGCTCCGCCACCGGCTCAATGATGACCAGGCCAACGGCGCTGAACACGATGCCCGCTGCAAGGGCCGAACTGAGGAAGAGGCTGAAAAGTTCGTCCGCCTTTTTTCCATCGCCCTCGCCCAGCGTGATGCCCACGATGGCGCTGCCGCCGGTGCCCAGCATAAAGCCGATGCTGCCGATGAGCATGGGCAGCGGCATGATGAGGTTGACCGCCGCAAAGGCCGTCTTGCCCACGAAGTTCGAGACGCACAGGCCGTCCACGATGCCGTAGATGGAGGTGAACAGCATCGTGCCGATGCAGGGCAGCACGAACCGGATCAGCCGGGAATCGGTAAAGTGATCGGACAACTGGATGGGGTGCTTTGGCATGAGATCTCCTTTTTTACATCATCCCGCCGGGGCGCCAGCCGGTGCAGTAGCGGGCATAATCGCGGTCGGCCTGCTTGACGTAGAGGACGAGTTCTTCCTTCCCCTCTTTGTTTTTCATCGTGCGGACTTTGGTGGGCAGGCTCTGGCGCTGGAGCAGCTCCAGTTCGTCGTTCAGCTCATCCTCGTTGTCAAAGGTGTCGAGCTTGATCCAGTGGGTGGCAAACAGCCAGAATTTTGCAAGGGTATCGCTCATGGTTCAGTCTCCTTCTCCGGCGCGGGCTGCGGGGCCGTCAGCCGGTAAAACGGCGCGATGGCGTTGGCGTCGCCATGGCGCACAATAGAATAGGTGATGTCGCAATAGGGCTGGATGGCCGTGCTCTTCTCGACAGTGGAGATGAGCAGGACCTGCAATTGCAGGCGGCGGAACAGCTCCATCATGGGGCGGATGCGGTCGCTGGTCATCTTGCTGAAGGCCTCGTCCAGCAGGACCAGCCGGATGCTGTTCTCGCTCTTCTGATAAATTTGCAGCAGCGAAGCACAGATGGCCACATAGAACGGGGCCTGATTCTCGCCGCCGGAGGAATCGCGGCTGACACGGGACAGATACGCCTGCTGGCCGGAGACCGTGTTCGTGACCTTGATGTCGTAGTCCAGATAGGTGCGGTAATCCACATAGTCGGACAGGGTGGCACCGGAGGTGCTGCGGCCCTCCTGCCGGGCGCGGGTGTTCTCGTCCACGTCGGCCATGATCTTTTCCATCAGCTCATCCACCTGCCGCTCGTAAACGGGGTCGGCCGTGGCGGCGAGGTTGTCCAGCGAGTCGGTGTCGGTCATCTGCTGGTTGCCCTTGTCCACGATGACCTGATAGAACGCGGCCAGCTGCGGGTCACGGCTGGGTTCCAGCTCGAAGCGGTAGACCTCTTCGCCGTAGGTCAGCTGCTCCATCACCTTGTTCAGCTCCCGGAACTGGCGGCGGGCGTTGAAGATGTCGTCTTTCATCCGGAAGAGGATGTCTTTCCGGAAGCGGTCCTTGCAGTCGCGCTGGGCCTGGTCCAGGCGGGCGGCGTAGCGCTCCAGGTCGATGCGGACGAGGCTCTCGTGCTGGGCGCGGTACTGCTCGATGCCCGCAAGGCCCAGCGGATAATCGCAGACGTACCGCTCGTTGTACGCCTTCTGGGCCGGTTCCAGCGTGGCGGTGAGGTAGCTTTGCAGGGTGTCGTCCAGTTTGGTCTGCGCTTTTTCGGCCGCCTGGGCAGCGGCGCGGGCTGTGCGGCCCCCGGTCATGAGGCCCTTTTTGCGCTCCTGTGCCAGCGGCTCCAGCAGCGGATATTTTTCAAAGAAGGTCTGGGCCGCCCCGGCGCTCTGCTGCGCTGCGGCCACGGCCCGGCCCTGCTCTGCCGCGCAGGAAGCCAGCTGCTTTTCACAGACGCGGATATCGCCGCCTGCCTGTTCCACTGCCTTGCGGGCTGCTTCCCAGGCAGCTTCGCGGGTCTCCTCTTCCCGATACAGCTCCTGCAGCAGCGGGTTCTCCCGGCAGTCGGCCAGCTTCTGGGCCTGTGCCGCATAGTCGGCCTTGGCGGCAGCAAGGGCGTCCCGGCCTTCCCACAGCCCGGCCAGCGTTTCCAGTGCGCGGCCGCGCAGGATGTTCTGGTACTGGTCGTAGGCCGTCTTCAGCGACCGTTCGGTCTGCACGCCCTCGCGGCGGCGTTCACCGAGGGCCGTCAGCTCCTCTTCCAGCGCACCGGCGCGGGCGCGGCGGGCGTCCAGACCGATATACCGCTGGGGTCGGCGCAGGCGTTCCAGCCGGAACGGATGGTGACGCAGCAGGTCACGGGTAGCGCTGTCCGGGAAGTGTTCCAGCGTGTCCGGCGTCTCGCAGCAGACGATGCGGCGGAGGATGGTGTCCGCATACTGTGCGGCCAGCGGGTTCTCGCTCTCCACCTGAGCGGCAAGGCTGTCAGCCGGGCGGGTCTCCGCGCGGCGGTTGGCGGTGCGGATGCCCGGTGTATCCAGCAGGCTGATGGGCCCGACCGTTTCGCCCAGCGCCACAAAGGCGCTCTTGGCGGCGGCGTAGTGGTTGGGCGGGACGAGGATATCGAACCGGCGGTCGCCGAGGCAGGCTTCCACACAGTCCTGCCAGCTCTCGTCGGCTACGTTCAGCAGCTCACAGAAGATCTTTGCGTCCGGCGTCATGCCCCGGCTCTTCAGCTCGGCGTTGACGGCATCGCGGACTCTGGTGGCGGCATCGCCGTGGGGGTAGACCCACTTGCCGCCCGAAACCGCGTCCAGCTCGGCGCGCTTTTCTTCCTGCGCGCGGGCCAGGTCGGCGGCGTTCTGCCGCGCGGCAAAATACTGCTCTTCCAGCGGCTTTTCGAGCCGGTCCAGCGCTTCGGTCAGCGCGGGCAGCTGTTCCGCGGTCAGAGCGGCCGGCCAGAGCGCCTTTTCGACCCCGAAGCCACTGCGGGCCAGCACCGTCAGCAGGTTCGTGACGGCATCCGCCGTTTGTTCCAGCGCCGCCACCTTCCGGGCGGCGGCATCCAGTGCGGTCTTCCTGCGGGCCAGTTCCTCGGTCATGGCGTCCAGCGCACGGCCCTCGCCGCTGGCCGAAGCTGCCCCATGGGCGGCCAGATAGGCCCGGCGGGCCTCGGCCTCGGCGTTCTTGGCCGCTTCATAGGCGGCGTTCCGCTCGGCCAGCTGGCGGCGTCCGGCGTCGAGATGCCCCTGCCAGACGGCGTCTTCTCCGGCGTCGGCCTCGGCGCGGGCCAGCAGGGCCGCGCCCCGGTTGACCAGGGCGTCCGTCTCTCTGGATGCGGCTTCCCGGCCGTATTCCACGATCTGTTCCAGCGCGGCGGCGCGGGTCTGCGCCTCGGCCAGCACGGCGTGGAGGTTTTCCAGCTCCACCCGGTCGCCCTGCAGCGCGTCCAGATCCAGTTCCGGCTGGGGCAGGATGTATTGATACAGAAATTCCCGGAAGTTCGGGATCTCGTCCATGCTGGTGCCCATCTGGAACACCTCATTGAACTTTTTGCCCAGCGGGCTGGATGCGCGGCCGATGCCCAGCGCACGGCAGATGCGGTCCCGCGCCTCGCTGGGGCTGCGGGTATAGGAGAGACGGCCCACAGCGGGCTTGAAATCCTCTCTGGCGCTGGGGGCCCCGGTGCGCGGGTCGAGAAAGGGCAGCTTTTCCAGCGTGATGCCGTCCTCGGAGATGTACCAGGTCTGGTCGCCGGGGTGGAGCTCCTGCATGGGCCCCTCGGACTCGACGCGCACCGCGATGACGAAGGGCGTCCGCTTGGCGCTGTCCCAGAACTCGGCACCGATATAGGCCACCGTCCGGCCGGGGCGGCGGTAGGCGTTCTCGCCGCGCTGCTTGGCGTGGACGGAGCCTTGCAGGGTGCGGCCGCTCTTTTTATTGCCCAGGGCATTGAAATTGCGGTTGGTGGTCAGGCAGTAGCGGATGGCGTCCAGAATGGTGGTCTTGCCCACGGCATTGACGCCGATCATATAGGTCAGGCGGGCACAGTCGAAGGTGACGTTCTCAAAGTTGTGCCAGTTGATGAGTTTCAGGCGTTTTAATTCGATCATTCTTCATCCTCCGCACTGGATTCGCCCTCCGGGCGTTCGTACAGGGCCAGCTCGTTCCGGGTGCGGCTGCTCTCGGCAGCGGCATCGGCGAGGTCGGCATCCGGCAGCGCCAGCAGCACGGTCGGGAAGACCTCGATGCGGCTGTCCAGCCCGGTCAGACGGCCCACGGACCGGGCCAGATTGTACCGGCGCAGGGTGCGCAGCAGCTTTTCCAGCGTGAGCTGGTCCAGCCGCCGGGGCAGGTTCATTTTTTGCAGTTCGGCCTGCACTTCTTCCACCGTGACCAGAACCTGGTCTGCACTGGCCGAGAGGCTCTCCCGCTTTTGCAGGTAGAGCAGGCGCAGCACCAGCAGCAGGATGCTCTCGTATTTCAGCAGCCGGGCCTGGCTGCCCTCGTGCTCGTTGACGAGCGCCGCCGCCTGCAGCGGGGCCGGGTAGAGCAGGACCGCATAGCCCAGCGGCGCGAACACGGCCCGCACCTCGTTCAGGTGGTCCTGCACATAGAGATACTTCGACCGCTGGTCCTCCACACTGCCCAGCAGAAAGCAGTGGTTGAGCAGATAGTTTGCGGTCTCTTCCAGCAGTTTATTCGTTTCGGCCATGGGGTTCCTCCTTGCGGGGCATCAGGATAAATTCTTCGAACCGGAAGCCACCCCGCTCGACCCACTTCCCGGTCCGTTCGATGTCATAGTCCCGCCGCGGCGACTGCGAGTAGGTGTGCAGGCCGATGATGCGGGCAAAGTCGCTGGGATATTCGTCGGCCAGCGTGGACGCCGCCACCTGTCTGCGGGCGGCAAGGGCCTGCTGCGCCAGCAGGGCCACGTTCTCTTCGGTCACGGCCATCCGGGCGTATTCCAGCAGGAGCTGCTGCTCCTTTTGCAGCTGTTCCGGGTCCAGCGTTCCGGTCTCCACCGGCCTGAGCGGCACCTCGCTGCGGGGCGCGGCGGGCGGGTAGAGCGGCTTTTCGCCGAAGACCTGCACCGGGTAAAGGTGCAGATGCTTTGCCACCGGGCCGTCATCCGGTTCGAACAGCTGGTCCGGCGTCTTGATCTCCTCGGCATAGCGGCGGAGCAGCGCCGTGACGCTGCCCTGCGCCGAGCGGTCGCTCAGCAGCAGAAACTGCGCCCGCTGCACGGCACGCTTGCGGTAGCGGATGTGGCTGGCGTCGATCTGCTTCATCAGGCCGCTCATCTCTTCCAGCGCATCCCGCTGCTTCTGGATGAGGGTCCGCACCGCCGGGGCGGCCTCGTTCGGCGCACAGCGCTCCACGCGGGCATAATCCAGCGCCAGCTGCGGCAGATAGTTTGCCTCGCAGTCGTCCAGCCCCTCTTCGAGGTAGGCGCGGTAGTTGAACAGGTTGTCGCTGGTCTTGAACCGGTGGTACGCTGCCGCAACGACCTTTTCCTCGTACTGGTCGAACAGCTCCAGCACCTCCTGCGGGGTGCGGTTGCGGGTGAGCCGGTCGATGTAGTGGCCGATGGAGGCATTGAGCGCACGGAGCGACTTGTTCAGCGCTTCGAGGTCGGACGCGACCTCCCGCAGGACATTCTCGTAGGGGCTCTTCTCCTCCCCGATGCCCCGCAGCAGCTGCCAGGCCTTGTACAGCTTGCCGGTATAGGTGACGACACGCGGGTTCAGGATCTCTTCCAGCGCTTCCAGCAGAGGCGTCACCTCCGGCACAAAGGCCAGCGAGGGTTCCTCCTCATAGCTGCCGGGCTGCTCTTCCAGCCAGCCGGTGCGCCGCAGCCGCAGCAGAAAGCCCAGCGCCAGCAGATGCGGGTCGCGGGTGGGCTGCTCGGCCTCGTCTCCGGCGTCGTCGGCGTCCAGCGCCAGCGGCTTTGCCAGAGCCGCAAAGTAATCCTCCGCGCGGGAGACGGCTTCGGCGCGGGAGATGCTGTAATCCGCCGTGTGGCGGCACTCCTCCCACAGCAGCAGGAGCAGCTCGGCATAAAACGCCCGGTTCGGCCCCGCCAGCGGGCGGAACAGACGCGGGGAGACCAGTTCAAATAGCTGCATCAAAAGATCCTTTCTTTCGCAAATTTCCGCCTCTATTGTACCACAAAAAACAGGCCCTCTCAACCGGTGGCCGGGCGCATCTTCCGGAACGATCTGCACACGAGCCGCCGCAGGCTGTGAAAATTCATCCCGAATTTACACAATTTCACCACGATTTTGTGTTATGCTTCTTATAAAGAGATGAAAAAGGCATCGCAGGCTGAACTCCCACTCAACACAATGCCCCCCGGAATGCAGGCTTCCGGGGGGCTTCGTGTTTGTTCGGGGCTTTACAGTTCCTGATATGCGCTCATCATGGCGGGGATGAACTGCTTTTTGCGGCTGACGACGCCGGGCAGGGTCCAGCTGCCGTCTTCGGCGGGCTGGGTCTCAAAACCGTCCGACAGCACCTCGGCGGCATAGCGGCCTTCGCAGATGACGACGCTCTCCTCCTTGGGCACATCGGTCAGCAGCATATAGATATCCTCCACATTCTGCTTGTTGCGGGCCTCTTCGAGGTAGGGTTTGAGCAATTTTTCGGCGGCCAGCAGGTTTTTGCGGGTCATGTAGCTGCCCTGCGCCACGCCGAAGCGGATATCGCCGCACATGAAGACCTTGAAGTCCTGCAAAAAGACCTCTTCGGGGGTCTTGCCGTCCAGTTTTTCACCGGCTTCGAACATTTCAGTGGAAAACTCGTCGATGTCCACACCGGCGATCTGGGCCAGACGCTTGGCCGCCGCCACATCCACCGGGGTGCAGGTGGGGCTGCGGAAGACCAGCGTATCCGACAGGATGGCCGCCAGCAGCAGACCGGCGGTCTGGGCCGGGATCTCCACGCCGTTCTCGTCGTACATCTGGGTGATGATGGTCGCGGTGCAGCCCACCGGCTGATTGCGGAAGTAGACCGGGCCGCTGGTCTCCAGACTGCCGATGCGGTGGTGGTCGATGATCTCCAGGATCTCCGCCTGGTCGAAGCCCTCCACGGCCTGAGTGGCCTCGTTGTGGTCCACCAGGATGATGCGGCGCTTGCGCAGGGCGATGATGTTGCGGCGGCTGACCATGCCGCAATATTTGCCCTCTTCATCGAGGATGGGGAAATAGCGGTGGCGCACCTTGGCCATGACGCGCATGACATCCGCCACCGGCGTGACGAGGGTGAACTTCAGGATGTCTTCGCGGGTCATATAATAGGAGATGGGGGCGCACTGGCTGATGAGCTTGCCGGCCGCGTAGGTATCGTAGGGGGTCGTCATGATGGCGACGCCCATTTCGTCGGCAATGCGCTGGATGGTGTGGCCCACCTTGGAGCCGTTGCAGATGATGAGGAGGGAGGCCTCCTTCTCAATGGCGCACAGCTGGCTCTCGTACCGGTTGGTCAGGATGACGATGTCGCCCTTTTCCACATTGCTTTCCAGCATTTCGGGGGTGGCGGTGCCGATCTTGATGTAGCCAGTGGTGCAGACGGCGTTCTCGTCGCCCACCACCATGGTGCCGCCCAACGTTTCGAGGATGTTCCGGAAGCTGGTCCGGCTCTTGGCCAGAACGCCGGTGTCGAAGACGTCCATGTTGGCGGTCGCGATGTCCTTGACCGTGATGATGCCCTCCAGATCGTTTTCTGCGCTGGTGATGGGCAGGGTGTCGATCTTCTGGTCGCGCATGATCTCCCACGCACGGCGCAGGCTGGTGGCACCGGGGATGCCGGGCATCTCGCGGTAATCCACATCCCGGATCTTCGGGTTGACGTCCGTACACATGCGGGGCGGGGTCACGCTGAACTTTTTCAGGACGAACTCAGTCTCCTGGTTCATCCGGCCCGCGCGGCGCGCCTCGCAGACAAGGTCGCTGGTCTTGTTTTTCAGTTCCGCATACGCAATGGCGGAGCAGATGGAGTCGGTGTCCGGGTTGCGGTGCCCGATGACCACGACTTTATGGGCTGCCTTTGGCATAATCTTTCCTCTCTCTATGGAATCGTTCATTCATTTACCTTCTTCTGTGCTGCACACAGAAGTCCAGTTTCATTCTATCACATCCCACCGCAGGGGTAAAGGGAACCGACGGCACTTTGTTTCTTAAAATTTTGCGAGGTTCTTGGATACAACATCTTGATTTTCCTGCGATTCCGCGTTATGCTTAGTTCCATGACATCCCAGAGCAAGAGGAGGAACTATGACAACCACAACAACCAAGCCGCTGTTTACCCGCAAACAGCTCAGCGCCCTGCTGCTGCCGCTGATCGCCGAGCAGGCGCTCAGCGTGACCATCGGTCTGGCCGATACCCTGATGGTCTCCTCGGTCGGCGAAGCGGCCGTGTCGGGCGTCAGCCTGGTGGACTCGTTCAACGTGCTGATGATCCAGCTGCTCAGCGCGCTTGCCACCGGCGGCGCCGTCGTCGCCAGCCAGTACATCGGCCACCGGGAACCGAAGAACGCCAAGGCCGCCGCCGCCCAGATCCTGTTCATCATGATCTCGCTCAGCGCCGTGGTCGCCGCCGTGGTCGCGGTGGGGCGGCACGGCATCCTGCGGGGCATCTTCGGCTCCATTGACGCCGACGTCATGCGCTACGCCGAGACGTATTTCCTGCTCTCGGCGCTGAGCTATCCCTTCATCGGTGTGTACAACGCCGGTGCTGCGCTCTTCCGCGCACAGGGCAACAGCAAGATCAGCATGCTGTCCAGTCTGGTGATGAACGTGGTGAACATCGGCGGCAACGCCGTGCTCATCTTCTACTTTAAGATGGGCGTCATGGGTGCCGCGCTGGCCAGCCTTGTCTCCCGGATGATCGCCTGCTTTGCGGTCATCTACCTGCTGGAAAAGCCCGGCTGTCTGCTCCGCATCGAGCACCTGACCGATCTGAAGCCCGACCTGCCCCTCATCCGCCGCATCCTGCGGGTGGGCATCCCGGCCGGCATCGAGAACGGCATGTTCCAGATCGGCAAGTTGTCAGTCTCCAGCCTGACGTCCACTCTCGGCACCTCGGCCATTGCGGCCAACGCCGTGGCGGGCAACATCACCACCTTCCTGAATGTTCCGGCCAACGCGGTCGGCATGGCGGTGCTCACCGTCATCGGCCAGTGCCTGGGTGCAGGCGAAAAAGAGCAGGCCAAACACTACGCCCGCCGCTTCCTGCTGGTGGCCTATGCAGGTGCCTGGATCATGAACCTGTCGGCCTTCTTCTTCCTGAACCGGATCACCCTGTCCTGGTTCAACCTCTCCCCGGAGTCCAACGCCATGGCGCTGCAGGTGATGGTCTGGTTCAATATCATCTCGCTGTTCATCTGGCCGTCCAGCTTCACCCTGCCCAACATCCTCCGCGCCGCCGGCGACGCCACCTTCACAATGACGGTCAGCGTCTTCTCCATGTGGGTGTTCCGGGTGGGTTTCTGCTACCTGATGGTCCTGGGCCTGCATCAGGGCAATCTGCTCAGCATCTGGGGCGGCATGTTCCTGGACTGGCTGTTCCGCTCCCTCTTCTTTGCCATCCGCTTCTTCAAGGGGAGCTGGCTGGAAAAGAAAGTCATCTGAGCCTGTGCTTCCGGATTGCTTTCCTGCCCGAAAACGTGTAGAATAGAAAGCAGGAAACGATTGGATGAAAAGGAGGCGCTCTGATGAAACATTCTCTGACCGCACTTTTGCTCACGCTGGCACTGTTCTGCTGCCTGCTGACCGGCTGCGGCCCGACGCCCGATGTTCCGGGCGGCAGCGAAGGCAGCAACGGCTCTTCTTCGGGCAGCACCAACTCCGGCACCGAACCCGATGACTCAAACAGCGGCGGAGTCTCCGCCCCGAAATTGCAGCCGTCCATTGTGATGGAATCGTTCAGTGCCTATCACGATGCAGCCGGTGAGGACGTTGCGCGTTGTGTTTTCCGGGCGACCAACCCCAATACGGCATACAGCGTTTCCCGTGCACGTGTCGACCTCACCCTGAAGGATGCTGCCGGAAATGTGCAGGAGACCACGTATTTCATGCTCCAGACCATCGCACCGGGCGATACGGTCCGCTTTGCCTATACCTACAAATGCAAGAAGGGCGTTCCGGCCAGTGCGGCACACACACAGCCCAGCACGACCGCTTCCAGCTTCCAGCCTTCTGCGGAGAATGTCCGTTCTTCCGACCTTCATGCTGTCGTAACGGGCCATTCCACGACTTCCGGGCTGAACTATACGGTCATTTCCGGCACGGTGCGCAATCTGAGCAAATACACCTGCAACCGCACCCGTGTATCAGTCATTCTGAAAAAGAACGGCAAAGTCGTTTCTTCTGACTTTGTCCTGCTTACGACTCCCATTCCATCCGGAAAGGAAAGCTCTTTCTTCATTTCCCACGCCAGCGATATCGGGTTCGACCCCGCTGAGACCGAAGTCGTTGCCATCCCCTGGTAATATCTGTTTTCCCGGCCAGCCGCGCAAGCGGCTGGTTTTTTTGTACCCTTTTGCAGGAAGATCCGGTTCTGGATCGTATTCCTTTCAGAGAGGGCGGTTCCGGAGCCGTTCTCTCTCCCTGAAATTCCCATGTCGCACAAATTTTTCACAGATATTTTAGAGAAGTTGTCCTGTTTAGGGCTTGTTTTTGCGCAATGACCGGCGTATAATGATACGCTGCTAAGAACTTTAAGAAGGCTCTGCCTTCCAACTCCAAACAAAGGAAGTGTGTTCCATGCGAAACTGGTTTTCCCGCCATCCCATCTGGTTCATGGCGTTCTATCTTGTGTTTTATCTCTCGGTGTTCCACTGGCTCGAAGTCAACATCACCGTGCCGGAAGTCTGGGTCCACTGCCATCTGGATGACCTCATCCCCTTCTGCAAGTATGCCGTCATCCCCTATCTGGCGTGGTTCATCTGGATCCCGTTCACCCTGTTCTATCTTCTGTGGAAGGCCCCGCGCGCGGACTTCTGGCGGCTCTGCCTGCCGCTCTTTGCGGGCATGACCATCGCGCTGGCGGTCTATGTCATCCTCCCCAACGGGCTGGACCTCCGCCCCTATCGCGTCTACGGTTCGGACATCTTCGCCCGGATCGTCCGCCTGCTCTACTCCACCGACACTGCCACCAATGTCTGCCCGTCCATCCATGTCTTCAACTCGGTCACTCTGATGATGGCCTACTACCGCAGCCGCATCTTCGAAGAGCCCCGCCGCCGCTGGATGCGCCCGGCGTCTGCGGTGCTGTGCCTGTCCATCATCGCCTCCACCGTGCTGCTCAAACAGCACAGCTGCATTGATGTGGTCATGGGCATCCTGCTGGCCATGGCAGTGGACAGCGCCGCCTCCTCGCTGGAGCGGAGCGAGTCCCGCATTTTGCAGAATCCCTGAGTTTCATACATCAAAAAAAGCACCTGCGCCGCAGGTGCTTTTTTTGCTGCTTAAAACAATCCTTCCGGCAGGCAGATGTCGTGCCGGGGGACTTTTTCCCATGAAAAGTCTGCCACGAGGCTCTCCGGTGTGCGGGGGGCTGGTTCTTCCTGCAAGCCGTAGACGTAGGCCAGTTTTCCCACGATCTCTTCGGCGGTGTATTTTGCCCGGAGGTTCTCCAGACTCTGGTCGCCGTCCCGCTTGGACAGCCGCCGCCCATCCGGGGCCAGCAGCAGCGGGCAGTGGGCAAACTGCGGGGCTGTCAGGCCCAGCAGACGGTACAGATAGAGCTGCCGCGCCGTGGAGGAGAGCAGGTCTGCCCCGCGCACGACTTCGGTGACGCCCATCCGGGCATCGTCCACGACGACGGCCAGCTGGTAGGCGAAGACGCCGTCTGCCCGGCGAAGGTAGAAGTCGCCGCAGTCCCGCAGCAGGTTCTCGCTGTGGAGGCCCATGCAGCCATCCCGGAAGGTGATGACCTCATCGGGCACTCTGAGCCGGTAGGCCGGTGCCTTGACCCGGCGCTTTTCCGCGATCTGGGCAGGCGTCAGATCCCGGCAGGTGCCGGGATAGATGACATTGCCGTCCGAGGTGTGGGGCGCACTGGCCGCATGGAGCTGTGCGCGGGAGCAGAAGCAGGGGTAGACCAGCCCCTGCGCTTCGAGCATCTGATACGCGCGGGTGTAGATCTCTGCGCATTCGCTCTGGTAATAGGGGCCGTGGGGGCCGCCCCGGCTCCCGCCCTCGTCCCAGACAAGGCCCAGCCAGGCCAGGTCTTCTTCCAGCAGGTCTGCGTATTTCCGGGGGCAGCGTTCCGCGTCCAGATCCTCGATGCGGAGGACGATGCGCCCGCCCGCATGTCTGGCGCTCAGCCAGGCCAGCAGGCTGCACGCAAGGTTGCCCAGATGCAGCCGCCCGCTGGGGCTGGGGGCAAACCGCCCGACGACCGGGCTCACAGGCCCAGCTTCCACTCGCCATCCTTCGGCTGAGAGATGGGGGTGTTATAGAATTCGGCCACGGCCCTGGCCATGTACTCGGCGTCGATGCAGCTGGCGGTCTCCATGGAAGAGTGCATCGCCAGCTGGGCCAGACCGATGTCCACCATCGGGATCAGGATCTGGTGGCCCAGCAGGTTGCCCAGCGTGGAGCCGCCGGGAACATCGGCGCGGTTGGACGCGAACTGCACCGGCACACCGGCCTTCTGGCAGATGGCGCTGAAGGCCGCACCGGTCAGGCCGCTGGTGGTGTAGGTCTGGCGGGCGTTGGATTTCAGCAGGACGCCGCCGCCCAGCGTGACCGGATGGGCCGGGTCGCTCTTTTCGGGGTGGTTGGGATGGGTGGCGTGGCCGTTGTCGGCGCTCAGCAGCAGACTGTTGGTGCAGGCGCGGATGCTCTGCTCACGGGTGACGCCCAGCTTTTCTTCGATGCGGGCCAGCACATCGGCCATGAGGGTGCCCTGTGCGCCCTGACGGCTGGAAGAACCGACCTCTTCGTTGTCGAACATGACCCAGATGTCGCCGCGGCCTTCCTCTTCGCCGCGGCCCTGCAAAAAGCCCCACAGAGTGGTGTAGGCACACTCCAGGTCGTCGATGCGGCCGGACATGAAATACTCGCCCTTCAGGCCCACGCGCACGGCCTGCTCACAGGTGCAGAGCATGAGGTCGCTGTCGAGGATGTCTTCGGCCCGGACGCCGGCCTCCTCGGCCAGCACCTGCCGCAGGGTGGTGCCCGCAGCGCCGAAGATGGGCTGCAGATCGACCTGCGGGTTGTAGTTCTTCCCCTTGTTGACCTCGTGGTCAAAGTGGATGCAAAGGTTCGGGATGCAGGCCAGCGCACGGTCCGGATGGACGAGAATGCTCTTCACGCCGTTCTCCGTCCGGACAAGGATGCGGCCCGCCACGCTCAGGGGACGGTCCAGCCAGGTGGGCATGATCATGCCGCCGTAGCCCTCCGTCTCGGCGCGGGCAAACACGGCGTCCTTGCCGCCGTCCAGCTCCTTGATCTTCCAGGCGGGGGAATCGCTGTGGCTGGCCGTGACATGCCATCCGGTCAGCGCCCCTTTGGGCATCCGCCAGGCCAGCACCGCCGAACCGTTGCGGGTGGTGTAGTATTTTCCGCCGGGCACCAGCTCCCAGGCTGCGCTTTCGGGGCGCTCTTCATAGCCGTTGGCCTCCAGAATGGCCGCTGCTGCAGCGGCAGAGTGAAAGGCACTGACGCCTTTGTTCAAAAAATCAAACAGACCCTCTAGTTCAAACTTCTGCATCTTGGGTTCTCCTTCTGTTTATTTTATTCTCAACCTCTCAGCCGAGCCTTCGGCCCGCCAGCCATTCCCCTTCTGGCGTTTACACGCCACCTCCCCCGGCCGGGGGAGTCTTTCCTAATAGGGGAGCCTCTGGCGTATCCAGCAAGTTTCATCCGACTGCCAATGCCTCCCCTATCAGGGGAGGTGGCATCGCGCAGCGATGACGGAGAGGTTCGTTCCAATTATATCCCTTGCATTTCCAAAAAGCAACTCAGACCACCGCACACTGTTCCAGCTCCCGGTCCACGGCCCGGCGCACCTGTGCTGCCTGCAAGCCGCAGACCAGCTGCAAATAGGGGCCGTCCTGCACCAGCCCTTTATGGGGCATGGCCAGCAGCGCCGCCGTATCCAGCCGGTCGGGATCTTTCACGGTGATGCGCAGCCGGGTGAAGCAGTTGTCCACCGTGCAGATGTTCCCCGGCCCGCCCAGCGCCGCCAGGAGCCGCCGGATGCCTTCCGGGTCGATCTGCCGCGCGGCTGTTTCCCGCTCCGGTGCCCGGCCGGGCGTGGGCAGGTCGAACACACGGATGATGGCCGAAAAGACCACCGCATAGGTCAGGATCTCCAGAACGCCCAGCAGGTAGAGCAGCGGGACGCGATGCGTCTGCTGCGGGGCGGCGCTCAGGTTGAACACCAGCGAACCCAGCAGGTTGGAGGTGAACGCCCGGACCTGCAGCGCATTCAGCAGGACCATGAAGCCGCCTGCAAGGGCCGCATGGAGCACCCACAGCACGGGCGAGACGAAGCAGAACAGGAAATCGACCGGTTCGGTGATGGACGCCAGCGACGCTGTGACCGCCAGCGGCAGGATGGCCGCAGCCGTGCGCTTCCGGCGCTCCTTTTTGGCAGTGAGGATGAACGCCGCCGCGATGCCCAGATAGCCGAACGTTTTGGTGAATCCGGTGTACATCCAGACGATGTCATCGGTCAGGGGCAGGCCGTAGGAGTATTCCGCCATCGTGACCATATAGGCCCCCGTGTAGGTCACCGAACCCACCGTCATGGAACCGCCCAACGCCGAGAACTGGAACGGCATATAGATGAGATGGTGCAGGCCGGTGGGGATGAGCAGCCGTTCGAGGAAGCCATACAGAAAAATGCCCGCATGGCCCGAAGCTGCGATCCAGCCCGTCATGGCGCGGATGCCCTCCTGCAGAGGCGGCCAGACAAAGCAGACCGCCATCCCGAACGCCGCTGCAAAAGCCGTGATGCACAGGAACGACCACCGCAGACCCGAATACACCTGCGTGACAAGCCCGGTGAACTGCGTTTCGCAGGTGCGGTCAAAGATCTTCGCAGCGGCAAAGCCCAGCAGGATGCCGCCCGTCACACCGGTGTCCATGACCTGGATGCCCAGGATGCTCGTCTGACCCGTGGCGGCAAGGCCGGTCAGGCCGTCGGACTCGGCCAGGCGGCCCAGGATCTCCAGCGTCGTGTGGTTGGCCGTCAGGAAGACGAGATAGGCCATGAGGGCCAGCAGTGCGGCCTCCTGCTTTTCGGTGCGGGTGCGCGCAGCGGCGATGCCCACGCAGAGGAAGATGCTGAGGTTGTTGATGATCACCATCATGCTGTTGTACAGCAGCCCGCCCGCAAGGCGGATCGGCGTCCAGTTCAGCACCGGGAGCAGCTGGCGCAGCGGGCCGCTGGTGAGCAGTGCCCCCACCACCAGCAGCAGGCCCGCCGCAGTCAGATAAGACAGCGGGTCCAGAAGCGCCTGCGAGACTCCTTCGAGCTTTTGCAGGAATTTCTGCACTTGTTTGTCCTCCTTTCCGGCATGGCGCACCGGCCAGCCCATTTTATTTTACGAATGAATTATACGAGACAGCGCAAAAATTGTCAATCCTGCCCGAAGGCAAAAATTACTGTCAAAGTTTGTACAATTTGCACAGGACGGGTTGAAATTCGTCCTGCACACGACAATTGACAACCGCGCGGCGGAACAGTATACTAGAGCTGTACCCAGAGACTCCCCCGGCTTTGGCCGGGAACCGATAAAAGGAGGAACACGCTATGATCCGCAACCGTATCCTTTCCCTGCTGGTGTGTGCAGCCCTGCTCGCCTGCCTGCTGGCCGGATGCAGCACTTCGTCCGGAACCGACGGCGGCGAGGCCGCTTCGTCGTCCAGCTCCGCTGCTTCCAGCGAGAGCATCCCTTCTTCCACGACGCAGGCCAACACCGGCAAGCTGACCCCGAATCTGGATGAGAGCGACAACTCCATCTTCTCCCCCGCCTCCACGCAGGACGCCTTTGAACCCTGCCTGGGCTGGGGCCCCGGCGTTTCGGGCTGCTCGCTGAAGTCGGTCATCGCGGCGGATTCCCTGCTGAGCTGGGCCGAGAACGGCAATCTGGCCATGCAGACCACCGATGTCATCGAAGACGCCTATACCGAATGGTACGACAGCCTCTCCACCGATGAGCAGGACAGCTTTGCAGACGCCTGGCCTCTCATCAAGGAGGACGCCAACGCCCTGCTGACCGACACGTCCAGCATGACCGGCCGCATCGAGGATGCCGGTCTGAACGCCAAAAAGCTGCCCGACTGCTCGGAAGAGAACTGGCAGGCCCTGCAGGACGTCATCGACGCCCTCGTCCCGGCATCCAGCGAATATTAAGTCCAGCAAACAGAACGAGCCACGGCGAAACGCCGTGGCTCGTTTGCGTTATCTCAGACCTTTTTCAGGGTGTACCGGCGGGTGCCCATGCCGATCTTTTCGGCCTGTTCCAGCGTTGCCTTCCACTCGATGTTCGGGTTAGAATCCTTGAAGTGGTCGTGGTGGCAGTTCCAGCCCGGCTTTGCAAGGTTCTGGCCCAGCTGGCTGTTGGGCAGCGGCGCAGCGGCAAGGCAGGCATCCACGCAGGCCTGGTCCAGCGCCACCGGGTCAAACGAGGCGAACATGCCGATATCCGGCAGGATGGGCGCATCGTTCTCGCCGTGGCAGTCGCAGTTGGGGCTGATGTCCTGCACAAGGCTGATGTGGAAGGTCGGGCGGTCATAGCAGACTGCGGCAGCGTATTCGGCCATCTTGCGGTCCAGCATCTCGTTGGCGCTGTCGCACTGGGAATAGATGGCGTCGAAGTTGCAGGCACCGATGCAGCGGCCGCAGCCCTTGCACTTGTCCTGGTCGATGACAGCCTTGTTCTGCTCATTGTATACAATGGCGTCGGAGCCGCACTCCTTGGCGCAGCGGTGGCAGCCGCGGCACAGGCTCTCCTGCACGGCCGGGTGGCCGGAAGCGTGCTGCTCCATCTTGCCCGCGCGGGAGCCGCAACCCATGCCGATGTTCTTGATGGCACCGCCGAAGCCGGTGGACTCGTGGCCCTTGAAGTGGGTCAGGCTGATGAAGACGTCCGCATCCATGATGGCGCGGCCGATCTTGGCCGTCTTGCAGTATTCGCCGTTGGGCACCGGCACCTCGACTTCATCGGTGCCGCGCAGGCCGTCGCCGATGAGGATCTGACAGCCGGTGGTCATGGGCCAGAAGCCGTTCTCCTGCGCACAGGCCAGATGCTCCAGCGCATTCTTGCGGCTGCCCGGATACAGCGTGTTACAGTCGGTCAGGAAGGGCAGACCGCCCTGCTCCCGGCACAGGTCTGCCACCACCTTGGCGTAGTTGGGGCGGAGGAACGCCAGGTTGCCCAGCTCGCCAAAGTGCATCTTGATGGCAACGAACCTGCCGTCCATGTCGATGGTTTTGATGCCCGCCGCAAGGCACAGGCGGCGCAGCTTATCCGTCAGGCTGGTGCCCACCGGACAGCGAAAATCCGTAAAGTAAACAGTCGATCCTTCCATTGCAGTCTCCTTTTGTTTTGGTTGAATCATGCGGCGCTTCCCCGCCGCCGGGGTCTCTCTTATCTTCTCAGTATAGCACAGCCGGTGGATGGGTGCAATTCGGTGGACGCAAAATGCCCCGCAGCTGGCAGGCGCACTGCACAGATACGGGGCAGAATTTCTTTATGCAATGGCGCTGACCGCAGCGACGGCCAGGACGATGACGCCCAGAACGATGCGGTACAGGCCGAAGAACTTGAAGTTGTGGCGCTTGACGTAATCCATCAGGAAGCGGATCGCGGCCAGGCTGACCACGAAAGCCACGACGCAGCCCGTGACGAGGACGGCGACCTCCGACCCGGTGATGGCTGCGCCGGAAAGGGCGAACTTGACCACCTTCAGCAGCGAGGCACCTGCCATGACCGGGATGGCCAGATAGAAGGTGAACTCGGCCACGCAGGCACGGGAGAGGCCCAGCAGCAGGCCGCCCACGATGGTGGCACCGGAGCGGGAGGTGCCGGGGATGATGGCCAGCATCTGCCACACGCCGATGAGGAAGGCTTCCCGGTAGGTGATCTGTTCCAGCTTTGCCACATGGGGCGCGGTGCGGCGGTTCTCCACCACGATGAAGAGGACGCCGTACAGGATCAGCATGGCGGCCACGGTGATGTAATTGTAGAAGTGCGCCTCGAACCAGTCGTCCAGCGGGCTGATGACCAGCACGGGCAGGGTGGCAGCCACCACCTTGAACCAGAGCTGCCAGACTTCCGGCTTGGACGCCACCCGGCCGTGCCGGATGCCGAAGGGCCAGAGCTTGTTCCAGAACAGCACCACCACCGCAAGGATGGCACCCAGCTGGATGACCACGCGGAACATGGACATGAACTCTTCGCTGGCATTGAAATGGATGAGCTGTTCCACCAGGATCATATGGCCGGTGGACGAGATGGGCAGCCACTCAGTGATGCCCTCTACGATGCCCATCAGGATGGCTTTCAATATTTCAAAAAACATTTGGTTCCTCCTGTGCAGCGCAAAACGATGCGCTGATCGTTTGTCGATTTCAGACTCTCCGTTCAGTATACCATACTATGCGGTCTTCCGCACGGAAATTTTCAAATTTTTACAGTTCCGCCCCGGTGACAGCTTCTCTATTTATCTGTGCCGGGAAATATGCTATACTGGGGGCAGCTCCATTCCCCCTTTGTGGGACCATTTTGACGCAGGATCTTCTGCGTTCTGAAAACAGCGAGGTATCATCCATGAACATTCTTGTCATCGGCTGCGACCAGGTAGGTGCCGCCCTGGTGCGCGACCTGGAACGCATCGGCCACGACATCTCCCTGATCGAGAAGGACTCCGAGCAGCTCAAGCGGCTGGACAGCTTCGACGATTACAACTTTGGCGGCACGGCTCTGGTGGGCGACCCCACCGACCCCGATGTCCTCAAGCAGGGCGGCATCGAGAACTGCGACGCCGTGGCTGCCGTCAGCGAGGACGACTCGGTGAACCTGATGGCGGCGCAGATCGCCAAAAGCATCTTCCAGCGCGAAAAGGTCATCTGCCGCGTCTCGGACCCGCATCTGCAAGTGCTCTACCACAAGGTCTACGGGCTGGAGACCATCTGCCCCACCATCCTCACAGAACAGGCCGTGTTCCGGGCACTGGCAAAGTAAGGCCTCTCCGGCCGCTTTGCGGCGGCAAAAAGATAAACTTTAAGTAATATCGAGGTTTTGTATGAAAGTTTGTATTGCCGGCGGCGGGCGCGTGGGGCGGTATCTGGCCCAGAGCCTGCTGGCCAACCACCATTCCGTTGTCATCATCGAACCGGTGGAAGCGCAGTGCCGGATGCTAGCCGACCAGCTGGACATCCCGGTCATCTGCGGCGATTCCATCAATATGGATACCCTGCGCAACGCCGACGCGGCCAGCTGCGACGCCTTTGTGGCCGTGACCGGCTCGGATGAGGACAACCTCATCGCCTGCCAGATCGCGAAGCGGGAGTTCGGCGTCGGCCGCACCGTGGCCCGTGCCTCCAACCCAAAGAACCGGGAACTGCTCCACACCCTCGGCGTGGACACCGTGGTCTGCGGCACTGACAACCTGAGCCACATCCTGGAGCGGGAGATCGAGACCGACACCATCCGCCAGCTGCTCTCGCTGGGCGGCGGCACGGCCAGCCTGAACGAGATCCTGCTGCCGGAGAACTTCCTCTACGCAGGCAAGGCCATCATGGACATCCCCATCCCCGGCGATGCCATCCTGGTCAGCATCACCCGCGACACCGAGCTCATCATCCCCCACGGCAACACCGTCCTGCTGCCGTGGGACCGCATCCTGCTCCTGACGCAGGATGACACCCTCCACCTGCTGACCGAGGCGTGGGGGCTCAGCGGCAAATGACCGAGCGGGAGCTGCGCCGCACGGCGCTGGTCATCCCGCCCAAGGGCCGGGCGGTGCTCTGCATCTGGGCAGCAGCCGCCGGGCTGTTCCTTGCGCCGTTCGCCTTCTGGCAGAGTGTGCCCGCCGGGGCGGTCTTCTGCCTGCTCTGGGCCGTGCTCACGGCCCTGCTGCGGGCGCGGGCCTGCAGCTATGCTGCCGTGCTGGGGGAACACACCCTGACCATCTATGCCGGCATCGCCTTTCCGGTGCGGCGGGTGGTGCCCCGCCGGGCCGTGACCGGCGTCCAGCAGTTCCGCTCGCCGCTGCTGCGGCTGGCCGGAGCCACGGTGCTGGTCATCTCGGCTCCCGGCGCACGGGTGCTGGTGCCTGCCGTGCCCGCAGCACAGGCGGCGGCGCTGGCCTGTGCCCTTGCGGAGGATGCCCCATGACCGAACATCGTCTGCACCCCTTTGCCGCCCTGCGGGTCCTCCGCAAAACGCTGGTGCTCTATCTGGTGCCGCTCCTCCGCGTGCTGTTTGAGCGCAACTGGGCGGCGCTGCGGGCAGCGCTCCGGCAGGATCTCATCCTCTTTCTGCTGGTCTGTGCGCTGAGCTGGGTCATCCTCCACGCGAGCAGCTGGTCTTTGGATGAAAGCGGCACCTTCTGCCTCCACTGGAAGCTCCTGTTCCGGTTCGACCGGACGGTGCGGGGCGCTTCGCTGGCAGCCCTGACCATCGAGCGGCCGTTTTATTACCGGCTGGCCGGGGCCAGCCGGGTGACGCTCTACCCTGTGGGCGAACCGAAACAGCGCACCCTGACCCTCTGCCTCCGCCGGGCCGATGCGCAGCATCTGGCCGACCAGCTGCTCCCCATCGAGGCCCCCAGTCTGCACCGGCCCAAAGGCGGCGAGCGGGCGGCGCTGGGGCTGCTGGGGGCCAACAGCCTTTCCACGCTGGCGCTCTTTCTGCTGGCCATCCGGCAGACGCAGCAGGGCCCGGACCGCTATGAGCTGGCCTTTGCACAGATCAACTTTCTGGCCGGGCTGGCGGCGCGGTGGCTGCCCGCCGGTGCGGCCTGGCTGCTGGCCTTCTCCGGCTTTCTGCTGGGGCTGAGCCTGCTGCGCAGCTTTGTGCAGACGGTGCACTACGAGGTCTGGCACACCAGCACCCAGATCGGCAGCCGCGGCGGCTGGCTGGACCGGTTCGAGTGCCGGGTGAAGAGCGACCAGATCAGCTTTGCCGACGTCCGCCTTTCCCCCTTTGCCCGGCTGATGCGGTGCTGGCCGGTCTTCGTGACGGCGGGCAGCTGCTCCCCGGAGCTGCCGCTCTTCGTTTACCGTTCCGGGGAGGAAGCGCTCTTCCGGGAGCTTCTGCCCGAATTTCGGATGCCGCCGGACCTTCTGGCCCGGACAGAACAGCGCAGTCTCATCTTTTTTGCTCCCGCCGGAGCACCCTTTGTCCTCTGCGCCCTGCTCACCCTCATCTCCCGCTCCACCCTGCCCGGCCTGACCGTGACCCTGCTGTTCCCCACCCTTTTCTTTGCGGCGGGGCTGGCGGGCGGCGCGATGGGCTACCGGCGGGAAGGGGTCTGGCTGCGGGAGGGGCGTCTGACCCTGCGGCGGCAGCGGGGCATCTATCTGCACAGCATCTGCGTCTTCCATCCGGACATCTGTCTGACGGCCCGGCAGTCGCCCTGGGCCGTCAATGCAGACCGCACCGATCTGACCGTCGCCTTCCCCGGTTTTGTCCGGCTGACGGTGCGCAGCATCCCGTGGCGGGACGCACAGAAATGTTTTGAATTTTTGGAAAGAAGTCGAATCTTATGATAAAAACGATCCTTTTTGATCTGGACGGCACCCTTCTGAACACCATCGACGACCTGGCCGATGCAGGCAACTGGGTCTGCGCTCAGCACGGCTGGCCCACCTTTACGGTGGAGCAGTTCAAGCACATGGTCGGCAACGGCATCCCGAAGCTGGTGGAGCGCTTTTCGCCCGCCGATGCCCGGTCGCCCGAACGGCTGGCCGCAACGCTGGCCGAGTTCACGGCCCGGTACGATGCCCACAAGGAAGACAAGACGGCTCCCTATCCCGGCATCCCGGAGCTGCTGGACGCCCTGAAGGCCGAAGGCATCCAGACCGCCGTCTTTTCCAACAAGGCAGACCCGCTCTGCGGGAAGATCATCGCACACTACTTCGGCACCGGTCGGTTCGAGCTTGTCCGGGGCAACCGCCCGAACGTGCCCACCAAGCCTGACCCCACCGGCGTCTATGCCCTGATGCAGGACCTCGGTGCAGAAGCTGCCAGCACCCTTTTCGTGGGCGACAGCGATGTGGATATCCTGACCGGCCACAACGCCGGTCTGCCCGCTATGGGCGCGCTCTGGGGCTTCCGGGGCGAAGCAGAGCTTACCGCAGCCGGAGCCGATGCGCTGGCCGCCGTGCCGATGGACATTCTGGAATTTGCCCGGAGAGGGTGATCTTTGTTTTCATAAAGTTTACGGGCAGTTCATTGCATTCCGGGGCCTTCTTTCTTATAATTTGATTCAAATTTGAATCACACCGGAATCATCTGGAGGTATCCCCCTATGGCAGCTGAAAAGAAAGCATCCCCCAACGTCGAGAGCCGCCTGCGCCACAACATCCTGAAAATGCCGCAGGAGGTCTATCAGGCCAGCGGCATCGTCATCAACGGGCGGCGGCTGAAGAGCTTCGTCTTCACCACCGACCTCGCCATCATCCGCAACTGCGATGCCGACGCCGTCTTCGCCGTCTATCCGTTCACGCCTCAGCAGGCCATCAGTGACGCTATCATCAAGGCCTCTTACATCCCGGTGTTCTGCGGCGTGGGCGGCGGCACCACCCACGGTGTGCGCACCCTGAATCTGGCCCGCGACGTCGAGAGCCAGGGTGCCATGGGCGTCGTGCTCAACTCCCCCATTTCCGACCTGAATCTGCTGGCCGTCTCGCGGGTGGTGGACATCCCGGTCATCATCACCGTGACCAAGGCGGACACCGACATCCGTGCCCGCCTCGAATCCGGCGCATCCATCCTGAATGTGGCTTGCAGCACCGACACGCCCCGCATCGTGAAGAAGATCCGCGATGCGTTCCCGGATGTCCCCATCATCGCCAGCGGCGGCAAGACCGGCGAGAGCATCTCGGCCACCATCGCCGCCGGTGCCAACGCCATCACCTACACTCCGCCGTCCCCGGCCATCCTGTTCAAAGAGATGATGGAAAAGTACCGGGAGTGACGGCACGGAAAACGCCCCATGTTCGAGCGGCTGCGGCAGTGCAGCCGCTCGTTTTTTCGGGCTGTACCGGAGATCTGAAAAAAATTTGATTTTTTTAGAAATAATTGTTGACAAACAGGCGAGTTCTGGATATAATAATAAAGCACCGTTCAAGTGCGCAAACAAAATATGGCGGCATAGCTCAGTTGGCTAGAGCATTCGGTTCATACCCGAAGTGTCACCGGTTCAAATCCAGTTGCCGCTACCAAGTTACAGAGTTTCGCTAAGATAAGGGGGACGGTCGTCCGCAATAGTGGATGATGAATGTCGGAGGTTTTAGCGAAGCTCTGTATTTATAAGGCCCGTTGGTCAAGCGGTTAAGACACGGCCCTTTCACGGCTGTAACATGGGTTCGATTCCCGTACGGGTCATAAAAGCGTTCAAGCAAAGGCTTGAACGCTTTTATTTTTTGCCCGCATGGGAATCGAACAGGGCGGCGGTGCGAAGCACCGTAAGCTATGGGCTGTTGCTTAGCCCGCGGGTCCCAGCGTACCAGGAATGTCTACGAGGCGAGACTGCCGTGAAGAAATCGTCCCCGTCCCCCATCAACAGCAAACACCCCGCTCGATCGTCTGCGTCAGCAAACGGTAAAGCGGGGTGTTTTCAACATCTTATTGCATTGTTGTGGAAAGCCGTGTGGTCAACTCTCAGCCCTTCTTGTGGGTCGGGACCATGACCTCCAGGCCGCCCATGTAGGGCTGCAGGACCTTGGGGATGGTGACCGAGCCGTCGGCCTGCAGGTGGTTCTCCAAGAAGGCGATCAGCATACGCGGAGGTGCCACGCAGGTGTTGTTCAGAGTGTGGGCCAGATAGGTCTTGCCGTCCTTACCCTTGACGCGGATGTGCAGGCGGCGGGCCTGTGCATCGCCCAGGTTGGAGCAGGAGCAGACCTCGAAGTACTTCTGCTGGCGGGGGCTCCAGGCCTCGATGTCGCAGCTCTTGACCTTCAGGTCTGCCAGGTCGCCGGAGCAGCAGTTCAGCTGACGGACGGGGATCTCCATGTTGCGGAACAGCTCCACAGAGTTCTTCCACAGCTTCTCATACCAGTCGGCGCTCTCTTCGGGGCGGCAGACGACGATCATCTCCTGCTTCTCGAACTGGTGGATGCGGTAGATGCCGCGCTCCTCAATGCCGTGGGCGCCCTTCTCCTTGCGGAAGCAGGGGCTGTAGGAGGTCAGGGTCAGGGGCAGCGTTGCCTCGTCGAGAGTCTGGTCGATGAAGCGGCCGATCATGGTGTGCTCGCTGGTGCCGATCAGGTACAGGTCCTCACCCTCGATCTTGTACATCATGGCGTCCATCTCCGGGAAGGACATCACGCCCTGCACCACGTTGCCGTGCATCATGAAGGGCGGGATGACATAGGTGAAGCCCTTGTCGATCATGAAGTCACGCGCATAGGCCAGAACGGCCTCGTGCAGGCGGGCGATGTTGCCCAGCAGATAGTAGAAGCCATTGCCGGCCACGCGGCCTGCAGCGTCCATATCAATGCCGTCGAAGCTCTCCATGATCTCAGTATGGTACGGGATGGGGAAATCGGGCACGACGGGCTCACCGAAGCGCTGTGCCTCGACGTTGTAGGTGTCATCGGGGCCGATGGGCACACTGGGGTCGATCATCTGGGGGATGGAGTACATGATCTCCTGGATGCGGGCTGCGAGCGTTGCCTCCTCGGCTTCCAACTCTGCCATCTTGTCTGCGTCGGCCTTGACGGCGGCGTTGTTGGCATCGATCTGCTTTTGCAGCTCAGCCTTCTGTGCCTCGTCGGTGCACTTCTTCAGCTGGCCGAACAGCGGGCCGTTGGCCTTGCTCAGCTTGTTGCGGGCAGCCTTGAGGGATTCGACCTCCTTCAGGCACTCACGGTACTTGGCGTCCTTCTCAACGACCTCGTCCACGAGGGGGAGCTTGGCGTCCTGGAACTTCTTCTTGATGTTTTCCTTGACCGCGTCCGGGTTTTCACGGACAAATTTGATATCAAGCATGATTTACTCTCCTTACTCTATTTCATTCGCGCGGGGGCGCATCGTCCCCGTGCCGTTCAAAGGCGGGAGCCCGCCCTCAATCGCATGATTGTTGATACTGGCCCAGCAGATTTGCAAAGGCCCGGAGCTGTTCGTCCGAATAGAAATGCACCGTCAGCCTGCCCTTACCGCCATGGTATGCGACATTGACTTCGCTGCCCAGCACCTCTTTCAGACTCTCCTCCACCTCCACCGGCAACGTGTCGATGGGGGCCGGTTCGGCGGGGCCTTTGGCGGGCCGTGCCAGCTTTTTGCAGAGCACTTCGGCCTGCCGGACGTTCAGTTCATGGTCGGCGATCATCTGCGCGGCCTGCTCCTGCAGCTCCGGCGTAGGCAGGCCCAGGATGACCTTGGCGTGGCCGGTGTTGAGGAAGCCGCTCTTGAGCAGCTCCAGCACGTTTTCCGGCAGGTTCAGCAGGCGCAGGCTGTTGGCCAGCGCACTGCGGCTCTTGCCCAGCTTCCGGGCGGCCTGCTCCTGGGTCAGGTCGCAGCGAGTCATCAGCTCACGGATGCCCATGGCCTCTTCCACCGGGTCCAGGTCTTCGCGCTGCAGGTTTTCCACCAGCGCGATCTCCATGGCCTGCTCGTCGGTGACGTCCTTCACGACGACCGGCGCTTCGGTCAGGCCCGCCATCCGGCAGGCCCGCCAGCGGCGCTCGCCTGCCACGATGAGGTAGCCGCCGGATACCTTGGGCCGCACCGCGATGGGCTGGATGAGGCCATGCTCGGCGATGCTGGAGGCCAGCTCGGCCAGTGTCTCGTCATCAAAGGTCTTGCGGGGCTGGTCGGGGTCAGGCTCGATCTCCCGCAGCGGCAGGGTCTCGATCTTTGCATTGTCGGGCTCAAAGCTGGGTGAAACGTCCTCGAACAGACTTTCCAGCCCTCGGCCGAGGCCCCCTCTTTTCTTTGCCATCTCCTTATACTTCCCCCTGCTTTACTTCTTCCAGCGCGTTTTTCGGTTCGGCGGGTGCACTGCTGCCCTTGCCGCGCCGTTTGACAGGCTCGTGCGGGCGGTTGTTCTTCACGAACTCAATGGCGAGGTCCATGTATGCCTCGCTGCCCTTGCCCTTCGGCTCGTAGAAATTGATGGGCTGGCCGTAGCTGGGTGCCTCCGAAATGCGGATGGTGCGCGGGATGGTGGTCTTGTAGACCTTGGCCCCGAAGTACTTTTTGACCTGCTCCACGACCTGCATGGTCAGGTTCAGGCGGCCGGAGAACATCGTGAAGACCACGCCCTCAATGTCCAGATAGGGGTTGTACTTCTTGCGAATGGTCTTCAGGGTGCTGATGAGCTCAGACAGACCTTCCAGCGCATAATACTCGCACTGGATCGGGATCAGCACACTGTCGCAGGCGCACAGACCGTTCAGCGTCAGCAGGTCCAGGCTGGGCGGGCAGTCGATGAAGATGAAGTCATAGTCCTTCTGCACCTCGGCCAGCGCCTTGCGCAGGCGGCTCTCGCGGCCGGGCAGGTCGATCATTTCCAGGCTCGCGCCCGCCAGCCGGGTGTTGGAGCCGATGACGTCGGTGCGGAACTCGGTGTTCCGGATGGCCTGCCGGGCGCTCGCCTCGCCGATGAGCATCTCATACGTTCCCAGCTCGACGCTCCGCTTGGGGATGCCGTAGCCGGTGGTGGTGTTGCCCTGCGGGTCCAGATCCACGATGAGCACCTTTTTGCCCAGCGCCGCAACACAGGACGACAGATTGACGGCCGTGGTCGTTTTGCCCACGCCGCCTTTTTGGTTTGCAACTGCAACTATTTTTGCCACGCGCGTTTTCTTCCTCTCAGGAAAACTTTTTGTTCCACATGGAACATTCGAGGTCGGGCCGCCGTTTTCCCGTCTGCGGGCCCCTTTATTCTTTAGTATAGCACATCAGCGCGGCTTTTTGAACCCGATTCTTTATAATTTTACGCGAAAACGGCCCCGCATTCGCAGATTTTGCTTCCTCCGTTCGATTTTTTCAAATTCTTTCGCTTCCCGGCACGTTTTTGCTGTTGTTTTTTCGGCTCCGGATGTTCCACATGGAACATTCCCTTCCCTATTTCTGGGCCGCAGCAGTTGGGATGCGGACGGTGTACTCAATGTAGCCGTCCCGCTCCTCACGGTGGGCGGTGGCGGGCACACCGTTGTCGGTCATCAGACGGATGGCGTGGTCGATGGTGTTCACAAAGATGCGCACATCCTTGACCATCGAGATGCGGTGCTTGCCCTGCGACGTCTCGTTCAGCAGCTGGTCGATGTAAAGGTCGGTCGCGCGGGCGTTCATCTTCCGCTTGGCGATCATGATGAGAGCTTCGCTGCGACGGTTCTCCGGCAGGCGGAGGACGGCCCGCGCGTGGCGCTCGGTCAGGCCGTTGTCCAGAATGAACTGCCGCTGATCCCCTGTCAGCTGCAAAAGGCGGAGCTTGTTGGCCAGAGTCGGCTGTGCCATCCCCAGCCGTTTGGCTGCTTCGGCCTGCGTGCAGTCCCACAAAACCATCACATCCCGCAGGCCCTGCGCCTGCTCAAATGGGTTCAGGTCTGCCCGCTGCAAATTTTCGAGCAGGCCAAGCGCGGCGGTGCGCTGGTCGGTGAAATTGCAGACGATGGATGGGATGGTCCCCATCTTCGCCAGCTTGCAGGCGCGGAGCCGCCGCTCCCCCGCAATCAGTTCATAGCCGCTGTCGGTCTTCCGCACCGTGATGGGCTGCAACAGACCGTTTTCCCGGATGCTCTGGGCCAGCCCCGCAAGCTCCTGCTCATCGAAGGTCGTGCGCGCCTGATACGGCGAGGGATGGATGTCTTCCACCGGGAGCTGCACGATCTTTCCAGCGGATCTTCTACGTTCAAACATAAGAATGCCCCTTTCATCAAAGTATGCGCTTGTTTTCAACAATTTCTCAGGAAAAGGTGGAAAACAAGCCTCGTTCCATCCCCAGTGTACCAGAAAACAAAACACCCTGCCAGAAGTTTCGTTCGGCAGGGTGCTTCAATTTTATTTCGATATTTCGTTATTTCAGCGGCGATTTTGCGATTTTTCCACCATTTCTGGGGTACGCTGTCGGAGTTTGCGAAATCTTTTTGCAGAGGATGAGGGTGCGGGTGTCGCCGCCGGGCAGATGCAGAGTGCGGGTCTCCTGATACGCGCCGCCCAGCTTCCGGATGGCGCCGCGGGCTGCCGCGAGTTCCTCCTCACCGGAAGCGCCCTTCATTGCCAGAAAACTGCCGCCGACCTTGACCAGCGGCAGGCAGTATTCGGCCAGCATCGGCAAAGCCGCCACCGCGCGGGCCGAAGCGAGGTCGAACTGTTCCCGCCAGCTCTTGCGGGCTGCTTCCTCAGCGCGTTCCTTGGCGAACTCCACCCCGGTCAGGCCCAGCTGGCCGCAGGCATATTTCAAAAACTCCACCCGCTTGCCGGTCGGCTCCATCAGGGTCAGTTCCAGTTCCGGTTTGTAGATCTTGGTCACGATGCCGGGGAAGCCTGCCCCTGCGCCGACGTCCACCATCTTCCCTGCCACTTCCGGCTGCGCGGCAAAGAGCAGGCTATCGAGAAAGTGCTTGTCCTCGATGCCCTCTGGGTCGGTGATAGCGGTCAGGTTGACCTTCTGGTTATACTCCACCAGGATCTCTGCAAAGGCGTCCAGCTGGTCGAGCTGGGTCCCGGTCAGCGCAATGTTCCATGTGGAACACTTTTCTTCCAGTCTGTTTTTGTCGATCATCGTTTGTTCCTTTTCGTTTCAGGTGTTTCGCGTGTTCGGACGGGTCATTCCCCGGTGAGCTTTACGTAGGTCGGTGCGCCAATACTCCATGCCCAGTTTGTCCAGCAGGTCGTAGGTGCGCACCTCTTTTTTTCCTTTTTAGAAGAGGCCTTGGCATTCTCTCTCAATCTTTCCGGGGGCCTGCGGCCAGCGCGATGCTGAGCTGCGCCACATCCGAGGGCGACACGCCGGGGATGCGCCCCGCCTGCCCCAGATTCTTCGGGCGGATGCGCGCCAGCTTCTCGCGGGCTTCCAGCGTCAGGCCGGTCAGGGCCTCATAGGCGAAACCCTCCGGGATGAGCGTCTTTTCATGGCGGGCCACGTCGCGGATCATCCGATCCTGCCGGGCAATGTAGCCCGCATACTTGATCTCCGTCTCCAGCCGCTCGGCCAGCATGGGAGTGATCTCCTCCCCCCAGCCAATGACGCCCGCGAGGAGCGGATAGGAGATCTCCGGGCGGCGCAGCAGCTCTTCGGCGATGCCGCCCTCCGCTGCCGGGGCCAGACCCGCCGCTTCCATCGCGGCCCGCAAATCGGCGGTGCGCAGATGCGTCTCGTGCAGGCGGCGGCGCTCTGCGTCCAGAATGGCCTGTGTGTGCTGGTATCTGGCCCAGCGGTCATCCTGCACCAGCCCATAGTCCCGGCCGATGGGGGTCAGGCGCTGGTCGGCGTTGTCCTGCCGCAGGGTCAGCCGGTATTCGCTGCGGCTGGTCATCATGCGGTAAGGGTCCATGACGCCCTTGGTCACAAGGTCATCCACCAGCGTACCGAGGTAGCTCGTATGACGCGGCAAAATGAGCTGTTCTTTGCCCAGTGCATTGCGGGCGGCGTTCAGACCGGCCAGCAGCCCCTGCGCAGCCGCTTCCTCGTAGCCGGAGGTGCCATTGAACTGCCCCGCACCGTACAGACCGCGAACGTTTTTGCTCTCCAGCGTTGCTTCCAGACTGGTCGGGTCCACACAGTCGTATTCGATGGCGTAGGCCGGACGCATGATCTCGATGTTCTCAAACCCTTTGATGCTCCGGTAGAAGGCGTTCTGCACATCTTCCGGCAGGCTGCTGGAAGCACCCTGTAAATACATCTCCTCGGTGTTCTCGCCGCAGGGCTCCACAAAGATGGGGTGGCGGTCCTTCCCTGCAAAGCGGACGACCTTATCCTCGATGGAGGGGCAGTAGCGCGGGCCGACGCCCTCGATCATGCCGCCGTAGAGCGGGCTGCGCTGGATGTTGTCCAGAATGATCCGGTGCGTCTCCGGGTTGGTGTAGGCGATCCAGCATTCCACCTTGTTGTGCATGGGCGCATCGGTCAGGAAGCTGAAGGGTTGCAGCTCATGGTCCGGGTCGCCGGGCTGGCATTCCAGCTGAGAGAAATCAATGCTGCGCCGGTGGACACGGGCCGGGGTGCCGGTCTTGAACCGGCGCAGCGGCAGGCCCGCCGCCTTCAGGCTCTCGGTCAGGGCATTGGCGGCGTGCATTCCGTCCGGGCCGGAGGCATACCACGCATCGCCCACAAAGATCTTGCCGCCGAGGTTGGTGCCCGTGGCGATGACCACACATTTGGCCCCATACTCGCCGTTCAGCTGGGTCACAACCCCCTTCACATGGCCGTCCTCCACCTCGATGGAGACGACCTCCGCCTGATGGATGGCCAGACCCGGCGTCAATTCCAGCGCATGTTTCATATATTCGTGGTAGCGCTTGCGGTCGGTCTGGACGCGCAGCGCATGGACCGCCGGGCCCTTGCCCTTGTTCAGCATCCGGCTCTGCAGATAGGTGGCGTCCGCCGCCAGGCCCATCACGCCGCCGAGAGCATCCAATTCACGTACCAGCGTCCCTTTTGCGGTCCCGCCAATGCTGGGGTTGCAGGGCATATTGCCGATGGCATCCAGGCTCATGGTGAACACCGCCGTCTTCGCGCCCAGCGTTGCAGCCGCATGGGCCGCTTCAATGCCCGCATGGCCTGCGCCGATCACAATGACGTCATAATCTCCTAAATGGTTCATTTTTACTTTCCCACACAAAATCGTTCAAATACTTCGTTGATGACCGCTTCCGACGCATTTTCGCCGGTCAGGTCACACAGGGCATCCAGTGCATCGTCCACGCAGACCGATACGGCATCCAGCCCGAACCCGCCCGCTGCGGCCTCCAGCGCACCGGCGACCGCTTCCCGCGCACGGGTGGCGGCGGCAAGCTGCCGCTGCCCCGAAAGGCTGGCAGCGTGGGGGTCGATCTGGTTCGTGCCCAGCAGCCGCGCCACCGCCGAGGCGATGAGCTTCCGTGCCCCCTCCTCCTGGCAGCAGACCGGCAGCACCATCGCGAAATCGAGCGCGATGACCTCCGCGTCGAACCGGGTCGGCTTGTCCTCCTTGTTGATGAGGGCAATGGCCGGGCGGCCCGCACACTTCCGGGCCAGCGCAAGGTCCTCCCGCGTCAGCGGCTCCGAGCCGTCGAAGACGGCCAGCACCAGCCCAGCCTCGTCCAGCTTCTTCCAGCTGCGGCGGATGCCCTCGGCCTCGATGACGTCTTCGGTATCCCGCAGTCCGGCGGTGTCGAAGAGGTTCAGCCGGATGTCGCCCAGCCGGACGGCCTGTTCCACCACGTCGCGGGTCGTGCCCGCCACCGGGGTCACGATGGCCCGGTCGAACCCGGCCAGCAGGTTCAGCAGGGTGGATTTTCCCGCATTGGGTCGGCCCACGATGGCGCAGTCCACGCCTTCGCGCAGAACGGCCCCTGCATCGTAGTTCCGGATGAGGACATCCAGCTCGTCCTTCACGCTGCCCAGCACGGCTTGCAGATGGGTCTCGTCCAGCTCCGGCACATCTTCCTCCGGGAAATCCACCCACGCGGCCAGATGGGCCTGTAAGCTGGTCAGGGCCTCTTTTTCGGCGGCGATCTTTCTGGCCAGCGCCCCGCCCAGCGAAGCATTGGCCAGCGCGGCGCCCTGTCTGCCATCCGCAGACACCAGATCCATGACGGCCTCGGCCTGGGTCAGGCTGAGCTTGCCGTTCAGAAAGGCGCGGCGGGTGTACTCACCCGGCGCGGCAGGCGCAGCCCCGGCCTCGATGCAGCTTTCCACCAGCCGCCGGGCCACAGCGCTGCCGCCGTGGCAGCTCAGCTCCACCACGTCCTCGCCGGTGTAGCTGTGGGGTGCCCGGAAAAAGAGGGCGACCCCCTCATCGAAGGCGTCCTCCCCTTCCAGAAATGTTCCGAACAGGGCAGTGTAGCCCTTGGCCCCGGCCACGGTCCGGTCCGGGTTCGCGGGGCGGAACACCCGCGCCGCCACGGCGTAGCTCTCCGGCCCCGAAAGGCGCACTACGGCAATGCCGCCCGCCCCCGGTGCTGTTGCAATGGCTGCAATGGTCGAATCCTGCATCTGTGTCCCCTCCCGCTGGTTTGAATCAAAATTTATTGTACCACGAACCGACGAAAAAGGGAAGTTTTTCTTCGCAGGCGGCCTGGGTGCAAAACAAAAGCTGCCCCTCCCCGGCAGTTTTCCACCAGAAAGGGGCAGCATGGTTCAAAACTCAGCGATCAGATCTCGATCTTGCCGAAGCTGAAATCGGCGAAGTCGTCCACGCGCTCGGTGCGCTTGGGTGCTACGGGTGCTGCATCCTCCGCGTCGCGGGGCGCATAGGTGCGCTCCGGCACACTGGAGCCGCGGCCACCGCGGCTGCCTGCCGGGCGGGGTCCGCTGCGGTAGCCGCCGCGATTGCTGCCATTGCGGTCACCGTTCCGGTTCCCGCGATAGCCGCCATTCCGGTTTCCACCGTTCCGGCGGCCGTTGCCGCGCGGGCGGCGCTCGCCGTAGGTGTTGTCGGTCTGGGCATCGGGTGCCGTGGAGTAGATGACCACACGGCGGTCACGGCCTTCGCCCTTGCTCTCGCTGCGGACACCCTCCATCTTGCCGATGGCAGAGTGGATGATGCGGCGCTCGTAGGGGTTCATCGGCTCCATGGCAAAGCTGCGGCCGGTCTTGCGGACCTTGGCACCGATGCGCTGCGCCAGAGCGGTCAGATCGCTCTCGCGCTTGTCGCGGTAACCGGCCACATCCAGACCCAGCTTGATGTAATCGCCTTCCAGACGGTTGGCCACCAGGCTTGCCAGATAGGACAGGCTCTCCATGGTCTCGCCGCGGCGGCCGATGAGGGCACCCAGCTTCTCGCCATCCAGACGGATGATGGTGGCTTCGCCCTTCTGCACGGCGCTGAAGGTCACGTCATTGACGCCCATCCGGGTGATGACTTCCTGCAGATATTCCACAGCGGCCTTGACCTTGCTGTTCTCTTCGATGTTGATGGGCACTTCCACCTCTTCGGCTTCCTCTGCGGGAGCAGCCTCCTCAGCCTTGGGTTCCTCGGCCGGAGCAGCTTCCTCCGCAGCGGGTGCGGCGGGCACTTCCACCTTCTCCTCTACGGGAGCCGCTGCCGGTGCCTCTGCGGCGGCGGGTGCCTCCGGAGCCTTGGGTGCATCGGGCTCCTCCACGCTGACCCGCACCTTGGCGGGGGTCAGTTTCAGGCCCAGGAATCCCGTCTTCTGCGGCATTTCCAGCACTTCGTAGCTCACATTCATATCCTCAGCCTGCACACCCAGCAGGGCGCAGGCCTTTGCGCGGGCTTCATCAACCGTCTTGCCGGTTGCTTCCTGAGTACGGATCATAACCGTTATTCCTCCTCTTTCTTGTTCAGCTCACTCAGCGGAACGGTGCGCTCGTCCTTGTAGCGCTCTGCGTCCAGCTGGCGGGCATACTCCAAGCGGCGCTTGTTCATCTCGCTGGCGGAGATGTTCTTCTCGACCGTCTCGCCGGTCTTCTCGTCCGTGACCTTGATGGTGGTGCTCTTCACACCGCGCTTCTGCTCCTTTTTGCGGGCTGCCATCTCCGCCAGAACTTCAGCCTTCACCTTTTCGGGGTCGTAGATCTTCTTCATGATGATGCTCTGCACAGTCATGAGGATGTTGGAGACGACATAGTACAGGGAGAATGCGCAGGGGACCGTGAAGCAGAAGAACAGATACATCAGCGGCATCATATACATGGTCAGCTTCATGCTGCCCTGCATCTGCTGGCCGGAGGCCTTCATGCTGATGTGGGTGGAGATGAACATGGTCACGATGGCCAGGACGGGGAAGATCAGCAGGGGCAGGTTCTCTGCGGCCAGGCTGTACTGAGGCACACGGGTCAGGTCGATGCCGAAGAAATCCATGTGCTGGCCGAACTCGGTCATGGTGCTGACCTGGTCCGGGGTGAAGCAGCTGGTGACAGTGCTCTCGCCCGCAATGACCTGCGCGATGATGTTGGTGTCGCGGGTCACGGTGGTGAAGCTGATGCCAAGGGTCGTCAGGGCCTCACCGGCAGCGGTCAGAGCATCGGCACCGATGTGGAAGATGCGCTGCAGCGGGCGGTACACGACCTCGATGACGCCGAACATGACCAGGAAGTTGACCAGCATGGGCATACAGCCTGCGGTGGGCTTGTAGCCCTGCTCCTGCAGCTTCATCAGCTCTTCCTGCTGCTTGTCGGGCTTGTCGCGGTACTTCTTCTGGATGTCGGCGACCAGAGGCTGGTAGGCGGACATCCGGGCCATGCTCTTCTGCTGGTTGATCTGCAGCGGGATCTTGACGAGCGTGATCAGCAGGGTGAACAGGATGATGTCCCAGCCATAGTTCGGGATCAGCTTGTAGATCCACTCCATTACATAGCCGAGAGGCCAGCCGAGGATGTATAAAGGATTCATATCTTCGTCCATTCTGCCCCGCCTGTGGCGCGGGACGATAAATTTTTTATGAGAAGGACACACCGCCCACAGTTCGGTGCGTCACAAGAAGCTGATTTTTCAGGAGCGATGGCTCCGTCTGGCCCGGAAGAGCCGTGCGGCCGAGAGCTTCCGCTCCGGGCTGACCCACCTTCCCTTCGGGGGGACGGGGTCATACCCCCAGCGGCCCAGCGGATTGCACCGGGCGATGCGGGCCGCGCCCAGCAGCAGCCCTTTCAGGCAGCCATGGGTCTGGATGGCCTCCAGCGTGTACTGGCTGCACGAAGGCGAAAAGCGGCAGCTGCGCCCAAGGCCGGGGCTGATGAAGCGCTGGTAGAATCGGATGGGCGCGCAGAGCGCGTTCCGGCATCCCTGCGAAAGGCTCATTCCTGCGGGGCCGGCTTCTGAGCCGGCGGAACCGTGGCCGGTGGCCGGGCTCCCGGCTGTTTGGCCTTGTCCGGCAGACCGGCCTGTGCAAAGAGTTTGGCCACCACTTCGCTGAGCTGCCAGCTCTTGAGGTGCGGGGTGATGCCCCGCGCCACAAACACGAGGTCGTAGCCGCCGATGTTGTAGTCCAGATGCTCGTCGATGGCCGCCTTCATCACGCGGCGGGCACGGTTGCGCTGCACGGCATGGCCGATCTTTTTGGTGGCCGTCAGGCCCACGCGGGTCTTTTTGCCGCGAGTCTTGAGGACGTACAGCACCAGCGCCGGGTTCACATAGGACTTGCCGCGGGCATACACGCGGCCATATTCGCTGTTGCGGCGGATGGGACGATAGCGCACTCCTTCGGCGCCTCCTTTTCTGGTAAAATCAGGTACTCTGCCCAAAAGGCAAAGTTCAAAATCAGTATAGCAAAAAAACGCCGACATGAAAAGCCTGTCCGGACGTTTTTTGTGCCAAATCTTCGGAATATTTTTTAGTCAAACCGCGCGAAAATAAAAAAGAAGACCGCCAATTCGATATCAGCGGCCTTTTGTGCGCATGTTCAATTCTGCGCCGGACCCATTGCTCAACGCAGCTGGATCAGACGGTCAGGCTCTTGCGTCCCTTTGCACGGCGAGCATTGATGACCTTGCGGCCGTTCTTGGTGCTCATGCGGGTCAGAAAGCCATGAACTTCCTTGCGCTGACGCTTCTTGGGCTGAAAAGTTCTCTTCATGGTTGTATCCTCCGTAAAAACTCGTCCCCGGTGATGGGGTCTATTCTGGTCCCAAAATGGGGACAGGCTTGCAATTCAACAGTATATCGCACACTATCCCCTTCTGTCAAGCATTTTTTTCGCTTTCCAGCAAACTTTTTTCAAAACCGGGTGTGAAAAATCTTTCAACTTTTTCACTCATTCCCCGTGGAAAACTTTTCTTCCACCATATCTTGTGGCTGATTTGGGTGTTGGACACAAGCCTTGCAGACGGACGCAGGTGCGTCTTTTCTTATGTATTATAAATTACATTATAGAATGTAGACGTAGGGAGATTTTTGTGGTATACTAACCTGGTATCAGCAGCATTGTTGAAAACTTCAATGGAGTGGATGTTTTATGGATTCTTTCAAGGACGTTTTAGAGGCCGCGCAGGCGTACTGCAAAACGCAGATGGCCGAGCCGACCTATAATCTCTATATCGATGGCCTGGAGCCCATCAGCTTCGAGGACTCAAGCCACATCACCCTTTCGGTGCGGAACGACTTCATCTGCAAGATCGTGACGGACCGCTACCTCGGCCTGCTCAAGGAAGCCTTCAAGACCGTGCTGGGCTTTGATGTGGACATCACCCTCGTGGTGCCCAGCACCCCGCCGCACGAGGTCGTGCTGGCGCAGCAGTACGAGGCGAACCCCGCCTCCCCGCAGGGCAACTACGAGTTCACCTTCGAAAACTTCATCAAGGGCCCGTCCAACCAGTTTGCGTTTGCTGCTGCGCAGGCGGTCGCGGCCAACCCTTCCGGCGCCTACAACCCGCTGTTCATCTACGGCGGCTCCGGTCTGGGCAAGACCCATCTGCTGACGGCCATCCAGACCGAGATCAAGCGCACCCACCCCGATTTCGTCATCATGTACGTGACCTGTGAGCAGTTCACCAACGAGCTGATCGCCGCCATCCGCGCGGGCAGCACCGAGGACTTCCGGATGAAGTACCGCGTGGCCGACCTGCTGCTGGTAGACGATATCCAGTTCATTGCGGGCAAGGAGTCCACCCAGGAAGAGTTCTTCCACACCTTCAACTCCCTGCACGACGCCCACAAGCAGATCGTCATCGCATCCGACCGCCCGGCCAAGGAGATCAAGAGCCTGGAAGAGCGCCTGCGCACCCGCTTTGAGTGGGGCCTGACCGCCGATGTCCAGCCGCCGGATTTCGAGACCCGCGTGGCCATCGTCAAGCGCAAGGCCGAGCTGCTCCACCTTGACCTGCCCGAAGATGTGGCGGAGTTCATCGCCAACCACCTGAAGAACAACATCCGCCAGCTGGAAGGTGCAGTGAAAAAACTCAACGCCTACTACATGCTGGAGGGCATCCAGCCCGTCATCAGCGTGGCGCAGAATGCCATCAAGGACATCCTGAACGAGACCCAGCCGGTGCCCGTGACCATCGAGAAGATCGTGGGCGAGGTGTCCCGCACCTTCAACGTCTCCCCCGCCGACATCCGCGGCACCAAGCGGAACGCCAACGTCGCCTCCGCCCGCCGCGTCGCCATCTACATCCTGCGCGAAGTCACCGGCATGAGCATGGAGGAGATCGGCCGTGAGTTCTCCGGCCGGGACCATTCCACCATCGTCTACTCCCTCAAGACCATGGAGCGGGACATGAAGAACGACCAGCACCTGCGCGAGACGGTCAGCGACATCATCAAAAACGTCAAGGCGTAAACCCGAAGAATACTGCAAAAGTCATACTATTTCAGGCGGCAAACCACCAAATATGGGAGAAAAAGGGGCCTTTCGGGGAAAACTGGAACAAGATGTTGTGGCAAAGGGGCGGATCTTTCCACTCTTTCCACAGAGTTTTCAACATTTAACACCCACAATCCACATCGGATGTGGAAAGAAACCGCCGACCACACGATTCAACACTTCTTCCACGACCCATTCACAACCCCGTGGAAAACCCCTGCCCCGCATGAAACCAGACACTTTCCGACTTTTCAACATCTTCCCCACCCCCTACTACGATTACTACAACAAGTTCAATATACAGAAGGCGGTTTTGCAGCCATCCCATACGGAAGACTTCCTGAACAAACGAATCCAAAATAAGGAGAGACGATAGATTGAACATCATCTGCGATAAGACCCTGCTGAGCGCAGCCATCGACGGCGTTTCCAAAGCCGTCACCCTCCGCTCCACCATCCCCGTGCTCGAAGGCATCCTGCTGAAAGCCGAAGGTTTTCAACTGACCTTGACCGGCTACGACCTCGAAATGGGCATCGTGACCACCATCGAGGCCAATGTCAAGGAGCCCGGCGAGATCGTGCTGAATGCCAAGCTGCTCAGCAGCATGGTCAGCCGGATGCCCTCCGGTCAGATCACGATCCAGTCTGCCGAAAACGGCAAGACCACCATCCAGAGCGGCGTGGCCCAGTTCGAAATCCAGTCCATGTCGGCCACCGATTTCCCGGAGCTGCCCAACACCGGCGCCGAGGAGACCCTGAACATCCCGACCGGCGTACTGCGCGATATGATCGACCGCACCCTCTATGCCGTCAGTCAGGATGAGAAAAAACCTGCGCATACCGGTGAATTATTCGAGATCCTGCCCGATAAGCTGACCGTGGTGGCCCTGGACGGCTACCGTCTGGCCATCGTCGAGCGCCCGGTCAAGGCCGTAAAGGACATCCGGATCATCGTGCCCAGCAAGACCATGAACGAGGTCTCCCACCTGCTGGCCAACGACGACGAGGAAGCCGTCCACATCTGTGCCAACCGCCGGTATGTCGTCTTCATGACCGCCGGTTACACCATCATGAGCCGCCTCATCGAGGGCGAATTCCTCAACTATCACAATGTCATCCCGGACGGCAGCCGCACCCGCGTGACGCTGGACACCAAGGAATTTATCGAGACCATCGAGCGCGCGTCCCTGATTATTACAGAGCGTCTAAAAAATCCCCTCCGCATCAGTTTTACAGAGGGTAAAGTCGTGGTCCGCTGCCAGACCAATCTGGGCCGCGTCGTGGACGAGTTCAACGCCAAATGCGAAGGTGACGATGTGGAGATCGGCTTCAACAACCGCTATCTGTTGGATGCGCTGCGGAATGCCCGCACCGAGCAGGTCCGGCTGGAGATCAGCGGCCCGCTGAGCCCGGTCAAGGTCCTGCCCGCCGAGGGGAACGACTTTTTGTACCTCGTCCTGCCCGTCCGTTTCAAGAACGATTGAGAGGCGTAATATGCAAAAAATTCTCATCCATACGGAATTTATCAAGCTGGATGCCCTGCTGAAATATGCGGGCCTGTGCGAGACCGGCGGCGAAGCCAAGGAGCTGGTGCAGAACGGTGCCGTCAAAGTGAACGGCGAAGTCTGCACCATGCGGGGCAAAAAGTGCCGCGCCGGAGATGTCGTCGAACTGGACGGCCAGAGCGTGACCATCGGCCAGGGACAGTAAACCATGCGTCTGCTCTCACTGGAAGTTCAAAATTATCGCAACATCGCCTCGGCCAGCCTGACGCCGGGCCGGGAGCTGACCGTCATCTGCGGCAACAACGGCCAGGGCAAGACCAACCTGCTGGAAGCCATCTGGCTGTTGACCGGCGGAAAGAGCTTCCGGGGCGGCAAGGACGCCGAACTGGTGCGGCGGGGCGAATCCTTCGCCGTGCTGGAAGCGTCCACCCTCCGGGCACAGCAGGAAGAGCAGGAACCGGACACGCCGAACCGCGTCCGGATGACCATCGGAATGCCGGATTCCGCCCGGCCGGGGCGGTACGCCGCCGTGAACGGTGCCCCGCCCAAACGGGCGGCGGCATTGGCAGGCAGCTTTCCTGCCGTCGTCTTTGACCCCGGACACCTGAGCCTTGTCAAAGGTGCCCCGGAGGGACGCCGGAAATTTCTGGACGCTGCCTTGTGTCAGCTCTACCCCGGCTATCTGACCATCTACCGCCGCTATGTCCGGGCGTTGCAGCAGAAAAATGCGCTGCTGCGCCATTCCGGCACCACGCCGGAACGGCCCTACGCTGAAAAGACGGCCCTGCTGGAAGTGCTCAATACCGAGCTTGCCGCGCAGGGCGAGGCCATCCAGCGGCGGCGGCGGGCTTATCTGGAACAGCTGGGCCCCCTCGCCTGCGCCAACTACGCCGAGCTTTCCCACGGCGCGGAGCGGATGGAGCTGCGCTATGCGGCCCAGTTCGAGCCGGGCGGTCTGGCCGCTCTGCTGCGGGCCCGGCAGAACGAGGAACTGCGGGCCGGGCAGAGCCTTTGCGGCCCCCACCGGGAGGACCTGGAACTTCTTCTGGACGGCCAGCCCGCCAAAGTGTTCGCCAGTCAGGGACAGCAGCGCAGCGTGGTGCTGAGCCTGAAAATGGCCGAAGCCGCTGCCGCAGCGTCCATCACCGGCGAACACCCGGTGCTCCTGCTGGACGATGTGCTCAGCGAACTGGACGACGGCCGCAAGCAGTATCTGCTGACCCGGATGCGGGAAAAGCAGACCTTCGTCACCAGCTGCGACGATACCGCCTTCCTCAAGACGGACGGCGAGGTCTACCGCATGAACGGTGGGGTGCTGACCAAACTGTAATTGGCACTCTCGCAATCACAGTGCTGAAACTGGAGATAATACGAAATGTATATTCATCTGGGGCGCGACTATGTCCTGAACGACCGGGACGTCATCGGCATCTTCAATCTGGAGACGACCACCATCTCCCCCCGCGGGCGGGAGTTTCTGAACTACGCCCAGAAGAACGGCGCGGTGGTCAGCCTTTCGGAAGAACTGCCCCAGTGCTACGTGCTGGCCGATGCGCCGGTGGATACCGTGTATCTTTCGGAGCTGTCCAGCACCGCGATGAAAAAGAGAACGGAAGCGCCGTTCTGAACAGCCCGGCTGTGAAAATGAGCCGAAGGCAAAATGAAATCAACGAATCCGGCCTGCCGGAGGCTCCCGCTTTGGGGAGCCGGCATTGCAGCGCAATGCCGGAAAAGCAGGCCATTCAAATCTAACGATAAAGGGAGAAAGGATATGGCAGAGGAAATCATCACCAGCACCAACGCGGAAACCGCAACGGACCACGAGTATAACGCCAGCGAGATCCAGGTCCTGAAGGGCCTGGAGGCTGTGCGCAAGCGCCCCGGCATGTATATCGGCTCGACCGGCGAGCGGGGCCTGCATCATCTGGTCTACGAGATCGTGGACAACGCCATCGACGAGGCTCTGGCCGGTTACTGCGACCACATCGAAGTCAAGATCCTGAAGGACAACATCATCCAGGTCACCGACAACGGCCGCGGCATCCCCGTGGATATCCAGGCGGATACCGGCCTGCCCGCTGTCACCGTCGTCTATACCATCCTCCACGCCGGCGGCAAGTTCGGCGGCGAGAACTCCGGCTACAAGGTGGCCGGCGGCCTGCACGGCGTCGGCGCATCGGTCGTCAATGCCTGCTCCGAGTGGCTGACCGTCAACGTCCGCCGCGACGGCCACGAATATGAGCAGACCTTCCGCCGCGGCGACCCGGACGGCCCCCTGAAGTGCATCGGCACCGTGGAGCCGGGCGTCACCGGCACCCGCGTCACCTTCAAGCCGGACCCGGAGATGTTCAAGGATACCACCGTCTACAACTTTGAGACGCTGGAAAAGCGTCTGCGTGAGGAGAGCTTCCTGAATGCCGGTGTCAAGATCACCCTGACCGATGAGCGCGAGCTGTACACCCCCGTTCTGGAGGACGGTCAGGAGGGCGACCCCTGCTACCGCACCGAGGTCATGTGCTACGAGGGCGGCATCAAGAGCTTCGTCACCTACCTGAACGAGAAGCGGAACCTCGAAGTTCTGCATCCCAACGTCATTTACCTCAAGGGACAGACCGACCGCGGCATGGCCGAGATCGCATTGCAGTACAACTCCAGCTACAACGAGCTGGTGCTGAGCTTTGCGAACAACGTCAACACCCCGGACGGCGGCACCCACGAAGAGGGCTTCCGCACCAGCCTGACCCGCGTCTTCAACGACTACGGCCGCAGCCACGGCCTGCTGAAGGACAAGGATGAGAACCTGTCCGGCTCCGATGTCCGCGAGGGCCTCATCTGCGTCATCTCGGTCAAATTGCAGGAGGCCGAGTTCGAGGGCCAGACCAAGGCGAAGCTCGGCAACACCGAGATCCGCACCCTCGTCTCCAACATGGTCTACACCAAGCTGATGGAGTTCTTTGAGGAGAACCCCGGCGTGGCCAAGGCTATTTTCGAAAAGGCCACCCAGGCCGCCCGCGCCCGCGCCGCTGCCAAAAAGGCACGCGAACTGGTCCGCCGCAAGAGTGCGCTGGAGACCAGCCGGATGCCCGGCAAGCTGGCCGACTGCCGCGAGAAAGACCCCTCCCGCACCGAGATCTTCATCGTCGAGGGCGACTCTGCAGGCGGCTCGGCCAAGATGGGCCGGGACTCGGCCATCCAGGCCATCCTTCCCCTCTGGGGCAAGATGCTGAACGTCGAAAAGGCCCGTGCCGACCGCATCTACGGCAACGATAAGCTGATGCCGGTCGTGCTGGCGCTGGGCTGCGGCATCGGCGAGGAATTTGATATCTCCAAGCTGCGGTATGACAAAGTCTTCATCATGGCCGATGCCGATGTCGATGGTTCGCACATCTGCACCCTGATGCTGACCTTCTTCTTCCGCTATATGCGCCCCCTCATCGAGCAGGGCCATGTCTACGTTGCCCAGCCGCCCCTGTTCAAGGTGCAGAAGGGCAGCACCATCAAGTATGCCTACAACGACGCCGAGATGGCCGTACTCTCGCAGGAAATGCCGGGTGCAAAGGTCAACCGCTATAAGGGCCTTGGTGAGATGAACCCGGAACAGCTCTGGGAGACCACCATGAACCCCGACAACCGCGTCATCGTGCAGATCACCATCGAGGATGCCGAAAAGGCCGACGAAGCCTTCACCATCCTGATGGGCGACCAGGTCGAGCCCCGCCGCCGCTTCATCGAGGCGAATGCACAGTATGCAAAGCTGGATGTCTGATATCCCTCTCAGGCGCTGACGCGCCAGCTCCCCCTAAGGGGGAGCTTATCGGCAAAAGATAAACGTTCCCTTCTCACGCAAAAAAGCTCGCCCTTTGGGAGAGCTGTCAATGCCGCAGGGCATTGACTGAGAGGGTTGATCCTACGGAGGAAAAAATGGAAGAAGATTTTGTGATGATACCGGGCAGCGGTACCAAAAAGATCATCCGCGACGTCAAGAAAGAGATCGAGACGGCGTTCCTGGACTACTCCATGTCGGTCATCGTGTCCCGTGCGCTGCCCGATGTGCGCGACGGTCTGAAGCCGGTCCACCGCCGCATCCTTTACACCATGCACGAGCGCGGCAACGACCCCAGCCATCCCTACCGCAAGTCGGCGGATACCGTCGGTGCGGTGCTGGGCTCCTACCACCCCCACGGCGACGCGTCGGTCTACGATGCCATGGTCCGTCTGGCGCAGGATTTCTCACTGCGCTATCCGCTGGTGGACGGCCAGGGCAACTTCGGTTCCGTGGATGGCGACCCCCCGGCTGCTTACCGTTACACCGAGGCCCGCATGAGCCGGATGGCTGTCGAGATGCTGACCGATATCGATAAGGATACCATCAACTGGGACCCCAACTTCGATGAGACGAAGAAGGAACCCAGCGTTCTGCCCTGCCGCTTCCCGAACCTGCTGGTCAACGGCAGCCAGGGCATCGCGGTCGGCATGGCCACCAACATCCCGCCCCACAACCTGAGCGAGGTCATCGACGGCTGTGTGGCGTATATCGAAGACCCGGACATCGACCTGCCCGGTCTGATGGAGCATATCAAAGGCCCGGACTTCCCCACCGCCGGCATCATCATGGGCCGCAGCGGCATCCGTGCTGCCTACGCCACCGGCCGCGGCAAGATCACCCTGCGCGGTCGCGCCACCATCGAGGAAAAGAAGAACGGCCGCGCCCAGATCATCGTGACGGAGATCCCGTACATGGTCAATAAGGCGCGCCTCATCGAGAACATTGCAGACCTCGTGAAGGACAAGCGGATCGAGGGCATCAGCGACCTGAACGATGAGACCAACCGCAAGGGAATGCGCATCGTCATCGACGTGCGCAAGGACGCCAACCCCCAGGTCGTCCTGAACCAGCTGTACCAGTACACCCAGCTGCAGGATACCGTGGGCGTCATCATGCTGGCCATCGACCACAAGGTGCCGAAGGTCCTGACCCTGAAGCAGATGATCCAGAAGTACGTCGAGTTCCAGGATGAGGTCGTCCGCCGCCGGACCCAATATGACCTGAAAAAGGCACGGGAGCGCGCCCACATCCTCGAAGGCCTGAAGAAGGCCACCGACATCGTGGACGAGCTGATCGCCACCATCCGCGCCTGCAAGGGCGGCATGAGCGAGGCAAAGACCGCCATCATGGAGCGCTTCGGCTTTGATGACCCGCAGGCCGACGCCATCGTGAAATTGCAGCTGGGCCGTCTGGCCGGTCTGGAGATCCTGAAGATCGAGGAAGAGCTGGGTGCTTTGCAGGCTAAGATCCGGGATTGGGAGGACATCCTGTCCAATGACGCCCGTGTGCTGGAGATCGTCAAGAATGAGCTGCTGGAGATGAAGAAGCGCTTCGGTGACGAGCGCCGCACCGAGATCGAGACCGTGAACGGCGAAGTGGACATCGAAGACCTCATTGCCGAGGAGCAGTGCGTCTATACCCTGACCGAGGCCGGTTATATCAAGCGCCAGCTCAAGGCCACCTATCAGGCCCAGAAGCGCGGCGGCCGCGGCATTTCCGGCATGACCCGCAAGGAAGAAGACATCGTGCAGGAGATGTTCGTCGGTTCCACCCACGATTATGTCCTGTTCGTCACCGACCGGGGCCGTCTGTTCCGCATCAAGGGCTACACCATCGCCGAGGGCAGCCGCACCAGCAAGGGCACCAACATCGTGAACCTGCTGCAGCTGGCGGAAGGCGAAAAAGTCACGAACATGATCTGCCAGAGCAAGGACGCAGAACAGGAGGGCGGCTTCGTGACGATGGTCACCAAGCAGGGCCTCATCAAGCGCACCCCGCTGGAACAGTATGCCAACATCCGCCGTTCCGGCCTGATCGGCATTGCCCTGAACGAGGGCGATGCGCTGGCCTGGACCCGCCTGACCACCGGCCACGATATGCTCATCGTTGCCACCCGCAACGGCCAGGCCATCCGCTTCAACGAGGAGGATGCCCGCCCGATGGGCCGCAGCGGCCACGGCGTCCGAGCCATCAAGCTGGCCGAGGGCGACGAGGTCGTCGGCGTCTGCATCTGCCGCGAGGGCGCGACTGTCCTGACCGTGACCGAAAACGGCAAGGGCCGCCGCTCCGAGATCGACACCTATCGCATCACGGCCCGCGGCGGCAAGGGCATCCGCAACTACGATGCCTCCAAGGATAAGGTCGCAGCCGTCAAGATCGTCGATGATGTGGACGATATCCTGCTGAGCAGTCAGGAGGGCATCATCATCCGCTTCCATGCTGACTCCATCCCGGTGCAGAGCCGCTATGGCTCCGGCGTCCGCGTCATGCGCCTGGGCGAGAGCGACAAGGTCATGGTCCTGGCCCGTACCGACCATGACGACGAGGCCCAGACCGCAGCCATCGAGGCGGAGGAGGGCGATGAACCCACCGCCGAGCAGCTGGCCGCGATGGAAGCAGCCGACGAGGCCTCGGCTGCGGAGACCCCCGAAGCAGACTCTGAAAATTGAGCACGAAACCCGGAAGGCTTCGGCCTGAAAGGGAAAGTTAGTCTGGACTTCGCCCGGAACGTGTGATAAAATAACCAAACAATAACAAATCCCATGGGGGAGTAGCAGGCGCTGTTTGCAGACGGCGCAGCAAGTCAACACAATGGCCGCCGGTCGCGGTCTGGCTTGCTTTCATTTGCGAGACCCATGTGTTTTGGTGCGAGTACCACGCCCAACACATGGAGTCCGGATGTAGAAAATGACCCGGAATCGGACGTGTACGCGCGCCGATTCCGGGTTTTGCTTTTGCCGCACCAGATTCCGGTCCGATTTAGGAGGCATGTTTGTATGGAATGGAATTTCTTGTTTTTCTTCAACAGTGGATTGCTGGGCGTGGGCCTTGCCATGGATGCGTTCTCGGTCTCGATGGCGAACGGCCTGCACGACCCCAAAATGTCCGTCAGGAGGATGTGCATCATCGCGGGCGCTTTCGGTGTGTTTCAGGCGGTCATGCCCATGACGGGCTGGGTCTGCGTCCACACCATTGTCGAGCTGTTCTCGTCCTTTGAGATGTTCATCCCCTGGATCGCCCTCATCCTGCTGGCGTACATCGGCGGCAAGATGCTGTTGGAGGGCATCCGGGGCGAAGAGACCGAGGAGGCCATTGAGCTGAGCGCCGGTGCCCTCTTCGTGCAGGGCGTGGCCACCAGCATCGACGCCCTTTCCGTCGGATTCACCATCTCGGAGTACGACTGGACGATGGCGCTGGCGGCAGCGGTCATCATCGCCGCAGTCACCTTCGTCCTCTGCATGGCCGGTCTGCACATCGGCAAACAATTCGGCACCAAGCTGGCCGGCAAGGCATCCATCCTGGGCGGCGTCATCCTCATCGGCATCGGTCTGGAGATCTTCCTCACCGGCGTCCTCTGACGGAAACGTTTTCACTGAGCCTTGCATTCGTAAAAAAATATTTCGCACATGCGCCGCAGCACGGCCTCCTGCATTTTCGGCACAGTGGCCAAGAAATGCAGGGGGACTTTGGAAGAGCTGCTGTGTTTTTTGCCGGTTCGTGCGCAATTTCTGCGGCTTTGAGAAAACGGCAAAGTTTCTTTACTGAAATTTCGTACAAAGAAACGCAGCCCGGCCGGTTTTTGGTGCAGATTTCGCTTGCAAAACCTCCGGAGATTTGATATGCTCAGGGCAGAAAACAACATTTCCAACAATGGTCGGAAATGTTGCAATACCAGACCATTCATAAGGAGGTACCGAATATGGCAACCAATATGAGCCGCCGCGTTTTTCTGAAGTGTGCAGGTGCTGCTGCACTGGCTGTGACTGCATCCGGCATCTTCGCAGGATGCTCCCCATCGGGCGGAGGATCGAAAGACACCGTGTACGGCGTGGGTGAGTCCACACAGATCAATGGAGTGAACGTAAAGCTGCTGGGCTATCGCCAGGATAAGATTTCGGGCATGGTCGGGAACTATGCAGGAAAAACGTTCATCACCGTGTGCATCGGGCTGGAAAATCAGTCGGAGCAGACGGTCAAGATGGGAAATACCACGGAGACCGAACTGGCCGAGGTGCTGAAGGCGATCTATAACAACCAGTATGAGACGCTGGGCAAGAGCGATTTCAAGATGACGTCGGACAGCGGCAAGATCGGCCATGCGGAGATCGGTTATCTGACGGACGAGACCGGCCTGAAGAGCTACGGTGTGCGGGATAACCTGAACCCGAAGGAGACGGGCTGCATCAAGATCTATGCGGTCGTTCCGAGCAACTGGGAGCAGATCGGCATCCAGTATACGCCGTACTTTGCCCCGAACGAGACCCGCAGCTTTGTGCTGAACCGCGCCAACACACTGTAATCATGCCTACGGCCCTTCCCCCAGGGCCAGGCGTTTTCTCCGACCCCACAGAAAAAGGACCCGCGCCGCAGAGTGAATGCCCTGCGGCGCGGGTCCTTTTGTGGTTGAAGCGCAAGTTTTATGATTCCGGTTCAAAATAGTCGGCATATTCCTCGGTGAGCTTGGAGCCAAGCCGCCGGATGCCGCCGTAGAGGTGCCGCTCCACCAGCGGCTCAAATGCAGCCATGTCGCAGCGCTCGATGGCGTCGATGAGGTTGGTGTGGTCTGCGATGACCTCGGCCAGCCCGCCGCTGGTGATGGTGTCCAGCATCCGGAACCGGCTGTAGTCGGCGTGGGCGTTCTGCAACGTCCGCCAGAGGTACATCTTCCCCATGGCGGCAAACCAGGTCTCGTGGAGCAGGCGGTCGGCCTCGTACAGACGGTTGAAGTCCGGGTGCTCGGCATGGGCCAGAGCCTCGTAAGCAGCGGCCCGCTTCCGGATGAGGGCCCGCTGTTCCGGGGTGCACCGGGGCGAAAAATCCCGCAGTACACGGGCCTCCACGGCGGTGCGCTCGTAGATCAGCTCCTCCACGATCTCGCGGTTCAGCCGGGTAACGGTGGTGCCCTTGTAGGGCACGATCTTCACCAGCCCGTTTTCCTGCAGTTTCTGCAAAACGACCCGGATGAGCGACCGCGGTGCCCCGAACCGGGTGCAGAGCGGGTTCTCGCTCAGCGAGCTTCCGGGGCGGATGGTCAGGTCGATGATCTCCCGCTCCAGCACATCATAGATCGCGGCGTCTGTTTTGTATGTTTGTTGTTCCATAGCTTCGTTCCCCAGACAACAAGGCCCGGCTGTGTTCAAGCCGAAGGCGAAAAAATAGAGTGGACCGACCTGCCGAAGACGGATGCTAAACGTTCCATGGCGCGGTCTCCGGCTTTTCCAATGCGAACTTCATCGGCTCCCCGGTCTCCGGGTGCAGAAAACAGAGCCGTGCGCTCTGCAGTGCAATGGTTCCCTTGAAATGGCTGCCGTATTTGCCGTCGCCCCAGAGCGGATGCCGCCGGGAGGCGAACTGCACCCGGATCTGATGGGTCCGCCCGGTGTGGAGAGTGATGTCCGCAAGGCTCAGGGTTCCGTTCGAGGCGGTGATGCGGTATTCGAGCACGGCTTCCCGCACCCCTTTGCGCGGGCGGCTGACCGGGAAGACCCGGCCCTTCCGGCTGTCCTTGAACAGATAGTCCCGCAGGATGCCGTGTTCCGGCAGCGTTTCGTCCGGTGCCCCGGCAAGGACGGCCCGGTACTGCTTGGTAAAGACCGGTGCGGGCAGCGTATTTTGGGTGGGTGCAGCCCGGCCGTCCAGCACGGCGTAGGCTTCCTGGCTCTGGGTGATCTGCCGTGTCAGCGCGGCGGCGGCCTTCGGGGTCCTGGCACAGACCATCAGGCCGGACACGCCGGTGTCCAGCCGGTGCACGATGCCCACATAGGCGTCCGGCTGCCCCCACAGCTCCCGCAGCCGGGCGGGCAGGCCGGCCTCACTGGACAGGCCTGCCGGTTTGTTCACGACCACAAGGGCCGCATCCTGATAGAGGATCACAGTTTGCCCTCGTCCAGCAGGGCCTTCAGCTTGAGCACGCCTGCCACAGTTTTGCCGTCCTTGATCTCGCCGCTCATGACCATCTCATAGGCTTTCTGCAGCGGCACACGGTCGGGTGTCAGGAACTCGTCGGCGTCCAGGTGCATGTGGGTCTCCTTCAGGCCGGTGGCCACCCAGGTGTAGATGACCTCGGTGTCGTAGCCCACGGTGGGGTAAAATTCGCCCAGCGAGGTGTAGTGCTCGGCGGTCAGGCCGCACTCCTCTTCCAGTTCGCGCTTAGCGGCTTCAAAGGGGTCTTCGCCCGCTTCCAGCTTGCCGGCGGGCAGCTCCCACAGCTCCTGCTGCATGGCATAGCGGAACTGGCGCACCATGCAGATGGTGCCGTCCTCAAAGTAAGGCACGATGCAGGCACCGCCGTGGTGGTGCACCACTTCGCGGGTGGCGGTCTTCCCGTTCTCCAGCAGGGCGGTGTCCTTGGTCAGGGTGATGACCCGGCCCTCGAAGAGCACCTCGCTGGTCAGTTTCTTCTCAAAATGTGCTGCGTCCATCGTTTCTGCGTCCTTTCTGAACGAGCCGGAGCCTGCTCCGGCCCGGATAAATCACTGGCTCCAGTTTACGGCATTTCCTGTACGATTGTCAATTCAAAATTAAGGAAAAGTTAAGAAAAAATCGCTCCATTGGCCAAAAACTTAAAATTCTGCAAGAATGAATCCCACCAAAAACACAAGCGTAAAAAACCAACAAAAAAAATCGTGAAATTTTGTTGCGTTTTGCCAGTGGGTTTGCGTTTACTTTAGAAGCGGAATTTGTTATTATAGTATACGAGCAATAGTGCCTTTTGGGGTTCTCCGGCCCCGCCGGGGCGCTTATTGCCCCGCGCAAAAGGTACCAAATTCTGAACAATGGAGGAAGAAAAATGCCTAGAGCAAAGCAAACCATGGATGGCAATACCGCTGCCGCTCATGTAGCATATGCCTACACGGACGTGGCTGCCATCTACCCCATTACCCCGTCTTCTCCGATGGCTGACTCTGTGGACCAGTGGTCCGCAGCTGGCCAGAAGAACATCTTCGGCAACCAGGTCAAGGTCGTCGAGATGGAGTCTGAGGCCGGCGCTGCCGGCGCTGTGCACGGCTCTCTGGGTGCAGGTGCTGTTACCACCACCTTCACCGCTTCTCAGGGCCTGCTGCTGATGATCCCCAACATGTACAAGATCGCTGCAGAGCAGCTGCCCTGCGTGTTCGATGTTTCGGCACGTACCGTTGCTACCCAGTCCCTGAACATCTTCGGTGATCACAGCGACGTCATGGCATGCCGCCAGACCGGCTTCGCAATGCTGGTCGAGAGCAGCGTGCAGGAAGTCATGGATCTGTCCCCGGTTGCCCATCTGGCAGCAATCGAGGGCAAGGTCCCCTTCCTGAACTTCTTCGATGGCTTCCGTACTTCTCACGAGTACCAGAAGATCGAGAAGTGGGATTACGCTGATCTGAAGGAAATGTGCAACATGGAGGCTGTTGAGGAGTTCCGCGCCAAGGCACTGAACCCTGAGCACCCCAAGATGCGCGGTTCCCACGAGAACGGCGACGTGTTCTTCCAGCATCGTGAGGCCTGCAACTCTGTCTACGACGCACTGCCCGCAGTCGTCGAGAAGTACATGGCCAAGATCAATGCAAAGCTGGGCACCAACTACGATCTGTTCAACTACTACGGCGCTCCCGATGCAGACCGCGTCATGATCGCTATGGGCTCTGTCTGCGACGTTGCAGATGAGGTCGTCGATTACCTGAACGCCAAGGGTGAGAAGGTCGGTATCGTCAAGGTCCGCCTGTATCGTCCCTGGGTCTCTTCCGCTCTGCTGAAGGTCCTGCCCAAGACTGCAAAGAAGGTCGCAGTTCTGGACCGCACCAAGGAGCCCGGCTCCCTGGGCGAGCCTCTGTACCTGGATGTTGCTGCTACCCTGCGTGAGGCCGGCATGAACGATGTCGTCCTGACCGGCGGCCGCTACGGCCTGGGCAGCAAGGACACTCCCCCGTCCTCCATCTTCGCTCTGTTCAAGGAGCTGGAGAAGAATCAGCCGAAGGAGCGCTTTACCCTGGGCATCACCGATGATGTCACCGGCCTGTCCCTGCCCGAAGTCAAGCCCGCACCCATCACCGCAGCTGCTGGCACCAAGGAGTGCAAGTTCTGGGGTCTGGGCGGCGACGGCACCGTCGGCGCAAACAAGAACTCCGTCAAGATCATCGGCGACCATACCGACAAGTATGTTCAGGCATACTTCCAGTATGACTCCAAGAAGACCGGCGGCGTGACCATCAGCCACCTGCGTTTCGGCGACAAGCCCATCCGCAGCCCCTACTACATCAACCAGGCTGACTTCGTGGCCTGCCACAACCCCGCTTACATCCACATGGGCATGAAGATGGTCCAGGATGTCAAGCCCGGCGGCGTGTTCATGATCAACTGCCAGTGGTCCGATGAGGAGCTGGGCCAGCACCTGAACGCTGAGGCCAAGAAGTACATCGCTGACAACAACATTCAGCTGTACACCATCAACGCCATCGATAAGGCCATCGAGATCGGTATGGGCAAGCGCACCAATACCATCCTGCAGTCTGCTTTCTTCAAGCTGGCAGACGTCATGCCCATCGAGGACGCTGTCAACTTCATGAAGCAGGCAGCTCAGAAGAGCTACGGCAAGAAGGGCCAGGACGTCGTCGAGATGAACTGGAAGGCCATCGATGCTGGTGTTGACGCCATCCACAAGGTGGACGTCCCCGCTTCCTGGTCCAACCCCGAAGCTGATCCCGCACCCAAGGCTCTCACCGGCCGTCCGGAGCTGGTCAAGCAGATCCGCGACGTCATGGAGCCCATCGCTCGTATGGACGGCGACAGCCTGCCCGTTTCCGCTTTCGTTGCAAATGCAAACGGCGAGTGGGAGCAGGGTGCTTCTGCATATGAGAAGCGCGGCACCGCTGTCAACGTTCCGGAGTGGGATGCTTCCAAGTGTGTTGGCTGCAACCAGTGCGCATTCGTGTGCTCTCACGCAACCATCCGTCCCTTCCAGCTGACTGCTGACGAGCTGGCTGCTGCTCCCGCACAGACCAAGAGCCGCGACAACAAGCCCGCAAACGAGTACAAGTTTGTCATGGCTGTGTCTCCTCTGGACTGCATGGGCTGCGGCGAGTGCGTCACCGTCTGCCCCACCAAGGCCATCAGCATGGTTCCTCAGGAGAGCCAGGCCGACCAGCAGGCAGTCTTCGACTACTGCGTCGCCAACATCTCCAAGAAGCCCGGCAAGTTTGCTGACGACACCGTCATCGGTTCTCAGTTCAACCAGCCGCTGCTGGAGTTCTCTGGCTCCTGCGCAGGCTGTGCCGAGACCTCTTATGCTCGCCTGATCACCCAGCTGTTCGGCGAGAAGATGTACATCTCCAACGCTACCGGCTGCTCCTCCATCTGGGGCGGCACCGCTTCCATCTCTCCGTACACCGTCAACAAGGACAGCGGCCATGGTCCTGCATGGTGCAACTCCCTGTTCGAGGATAACGCTGAGCATGGTCTGGGCCTGTACCTCGGCCAGAAGACCGTCCGTGAGAACCTGATCAAGCGCATCGCTGAGGTCGCTGGTTCTGACAAGGCTTCCGCTGAGCTGAAGGCTGCATTCGACAAGTTCATGGAGACCAAGAACAACACCAAGGCCAACGACGAACCCGCTAAGGCTCTGATCGCTGAGCTGGAGAAGGCTGCTGCCGCTGGCTGCACCGAGTCCGCTGAGATCCTGAAGAGCAAGGAGTTCATCGCGAAGAAGTCCGTCTGGATCTTCGGTGGCGACGGTTGGGCATACGACATCGGCTTCGGCGGCCTGGATCACGTCCTGGCTTCCGGCGAGGATGTCAACGTCATGGTCTTCGATACTGAGATGTACTCCAACACCGGTGGACAGGCATCCAAGGCTTCCAACATTGGTGAAGTCTGCCAGTTCGCTGCTGCTGGTAAGGAGATCAGCAAGAAGAGCCTGTCCGAGATCGCAATGACCTATGGTTACATCTACGTCGCTCAGATCGCTCTGGGCGCCAACATGAACCAGGCTGTCAAGGCGATCGCCGAGGCTGAGGCTTATCCTGGCCCGTCTCTGATCATCGGCTACGCTCCCTGCGAGCTGCACGGTGTCAAGGGCGGTATGACCAACTGCCAGAACGAGATGAAGAAGGCTGTCGAGGCTGGTTACTGGAACCTGTTCACCTTCAACCCGGCCAACAAGGCTCAGGGCAAGAACCCGTTCACTCTGACCTCCAAGGCAGTCGACGCCGAGAAGTACCAGGCTCTGCTGGCAAACGAGACCCGTTACAGCCGCCTGACCCGTGCCTTCCCGGAGCGCGCAAAGCAGCTGTTCGCACGCAACGAGCAGGTCGCAAACGATCGTTACGAGCATCTGACTCGTCTGGTCGAGCTGTACAAGTAATCTTTCTCCCCTGTTTTGGGCCGGAACGCGCCGCAGCGGCACCCTAGTCCGAAAGGCGGCTGCTCCGCACTGGCGGTTACTGCGCAACGCAGCAGTGCGAAACTGTGGCTGATCTGGCCCCGGCAGCGGCAAAAGAAGAACGTGCACAAAAGCGACAACGCTTTCCGCACAACAAGTCTCTGATTTCATTTTCCCACGCCCTTGCTGCGGCAGTGATCCGCAGCGGGGCCGGGTGTTTGAAATACCAAAGCGCCCGCGAGGGTCCTTGAAAGCACACCCCGCGTGTGTCAGGAACATAAGGTCTGTTCGCAGATACCTTGTTCCGCCTGAAGCATAAGACCTGCCTTGCAGGGATCTTGCCTCAGTCAAAAACGGATCTCGTTTTTAGCGCCCCGCTCACCGGCAACGGTGACCGGGGCGTATTTTTTGTGTGCGGCGGGCTATTTTACACTTTCTTCATAGGTTTTTCATGAAAAAACGCGCATTCGGTGCTATACTACGAACATAAGGAACCGGGGCCGCAACCGATTCCTTGTACATGATTCCTCCTCACACCAAGGCAATATCCGAACAGAAAGTCCTTTCCAGTGTTCCGCAAGCGCTGGAAAGGGCTTTCTGCTTTTTTGACGGAAATTTCCCTCTGCTTTCGGCGGTTTTAGGGTTGACCGGCCTTTTTGCGGACGCTATAATAAAAAGTGGATAAGATCTTTAGGAGGTGAACGCAGGACAATGGACCCGGATCATAGTCGAAGACACGGATCAACTGCGGCACAGCAGAACCAGAAAGCAGCTGCGTTCGCCTTTTTTGCCCGGTAAGAGGTGCTGTGTGGGCACTTCTCAGCGGGGAGAAAGGGCGCAGCTTGGTGCGCGCAGCGGGCAGAACGGCTCGCTGCGGGAAGCAGGCGGCGCTTTTTGTTTTGTGTGCTGTCCGATCCGCCGGAAACGGTAAGGAGGAACACAAATGGAACTGGAAGAAAAAAAGAGCGCGGCCCCGGAAGCATCGCTCCCGGTGCCCGAACTGCCCGCAGATATCCCTGCGGAAGTCCGCCGGAAGCTGGCCGAAGACCTGAGCGAGGAGGCCACCGAAGACCTCAAGCAGGATGTGCGGGACGCCGAAGAAGAAGAGGCCCGCGACGAAGAGGTCAAGGCAAACCCCGAAATGCTGACCAAGAGCCGCCTGCTGAAAATGCTGGTGAAAAAGCAGTATGTCAAGCTGCGCGAAGTCACCGAAGAAGAGCAGCCCGCCGACCTGGCCGAGCTGCTGGAAGAACTGGACGAAAACAACCGTCTGGTGGTCTTCCGCCTGCTGAAAAAGGAAGTGGCGACCGAGGCCTTTGCCTATATGTCCGATGAGGCCCGCGATGACCTCGTCAATGCGTTCTCGGATGTGGAGCTGGTTAGCGCCATCGAGGAGATGAGCCTGGACGACGCCGCCGACCTGCTGGAAGATATGCCCGCCGGTGTTGTGAAGCGGGTGTTGGAGAAATCTTCCAAGCAGACCCGTGAGAGCCTGAATAAGCTGCTGAACTACCCCGAAAGCTCGGCCGGCAGTCTGATGACGCCCGAATACGTCCGTCTGCGCAAGGAGATGAACGTCAGCGATGCGCTGGCCGCCATCCGCCGTCAGGGCGAGAACGCCGAGACGGTCTACACCAACTACGTCGTCGAGCGCAACCGTCTGCTGGGCGTTGTGTCTGCCCGCAGCCTGCTGCTGGCCGACCCCCAGACCCCCATTGCCGACATCATGGACGACAACGTCGTTGCTGTGAAGGTCACGGACGATCAGGAGTATGTGGCCCGTGAGATGCAGCGCTACGACTTCACGGCCATGCCGGTCCTGGACAACGAGGGCATGTTCGTCGGCATCATCACCATCGACGATGCAATCGACGTTCTGACCGACGAGTCCACCGAGGATATGCAGAAGATGGCGGCCATTCTGCCGGATGACGATGCAACGACTTATTTCGGCACAAGTGTCTGGACCCACGCCAAGCAGCGCATCCCCTGGCTGCTCATCCTGATGCTGTCGGCCACCTTCACCGGCATGGTCACCACCCACTACGAGGAAGCCTTCGTCAGCCTGCCTCTGCTGGTCTCCTTCATGCCCATGCTGATGGACACCGCCGGCAACTGCGGCAACCAGATCAGCACCCTGATGGTCCGCGGTCTGGCGCTGGGCGAGGTGGAACCGGCCGACTTCCTCCGCGTTCTGGGCAAGGAGATCCGCGTCTCTGCCATCGTGGGCGCGGTGCTGGGCATCGTGAACGGCCTGCGCATCTATCTGATGTACACCTTCCTCTTCCCCGGCCAGTACGAAAATGTCATCGGTTACGCCATCGTGGTCAGTGTATCGCTCTTCTTCAGCGTCATCCTGGCCAAGCTGGTGGGCGGTATGCTGCCGCTGGCCGCCAAGAAGCTGGGTGCCGACCCGGCCATCATGGCAACGCCGTTCATCACCACCATCGTCGATGCGTGCAGCCTGATCCTGTACTTCCAGATCGCGCAGATCGTGTTCCGGAATATGATGTGAGAAAACTTGAAGAGCGGCTGCATCTGCCGGGACTCCGCAGATGCAGCCGCTCTTTTTCTGTGGAAAAGTCGGGTTTTCCAACGGTTTTCAACACGAAGAAATTCCGTCCCATCCGATGTGGAAAACTTGGCCGCCCTGCATTCCAGCGGGGAGAAAGCACTTTACAGCTGGGAAGAGCCGGTGAAAAAAGAAAAGAAAACGGCGCGACTTTCTTTTGGAAAAAAGAAAAAGCTCCCACATTTCTCCCCAGAAACCACCATGGAAAATGCCGGGAAATACTTCACGTATAAAAACCAAACGGTGGAGTAGTGGAAAACTCGGTGGAAAAAGTGGAAAACATCGTGGGAAACTGGCCCTCTTTTTCACAAATTCAGTGGAAAACCCGGTGGAAAAAGTGGATAAGTCCATTTGGAAGGCACAAAAATGGATACAACCGGCTGTTTTAGCAGAAGGCGGCAGCGACAGCCAGCCGCCTTTTGTTCACAGGGATTTTCTTGAATGGCCCTGCCAAACATGATACAATGAGAAAAACAGCGGCCCCCCAAGCCGGGGGCCGGAATCTTACGAGCATGGAGGCGTTCCCCTATGAACTGGCTAACCAAACTGGAGCGGAAGTATGGCCGCATCTGCATCCCGAACCTCATCTCGATCCTGGTGGGTGCGCAGGTCCTGGTCTATGCCGTGGAACTGTTCGTCAATCAGTATGTCTCGCTTTATCTGAGCCTGAGCCGCACGGCCCTGCTGATGGGGCAGGTCTGGCGGGTCATCACCTTTGTGTTCGTGCCGTTTTCGGGGGGCGGGCCGCTCAGCGTCATCCTGGGCATCTACTTCACCTGGTTCATCGGGAGCGCATTGGAAAAAGAGTGGGGCGACTTCCGCTTCAATCTGTATCTCCTGTTGGGCATGGTGGGCGCAGTGGCGGCCTGCCTGCTGACGGGCTATGCCGATACCTACTGCCTGTCGCTCTCGCTCCTGCTGGCCTTTGCGATGCTGTATCCGGAGGTGCAGGTGCTCCTCTTCTTCGTCATCCCCATCCGGGTCAAGTACTTCGGCTGGTTTGCGGCGGCGCTGTGGGCGCTCAGCTTTCTGGGGTCCGGCATGATGGGAAAACTGAACTATCTGCTCTGTATGCTGAACTTCGTCGTCTTCTTCGGCCCGCAGGCCTGGCGCAGTGTCCGTGCCTGGGTCCGCCGGGAGCAGTGGAAACGGAAGAACCGCCGCTGAGTGCGGGAGAAAACAGGAAAGACAGAGGACAGCATGTTAGAACGCATTGCGGGAAATGAAGAACTGAAGTCCAGCATCCGCCGGATGCTGGAGGGCCGGCGTCTGACTCACAGCGTCCTGCTGGTGGGCGAGGCGGGCCTGGGAGCCGGTTTTGCGGCCCGCTGTGTGGCGGCGGATTACCTCTACCCCCAGGGCGGTGCGCCTGCAGAAGCGCTCCTGCGGGGCGAATGCTGCCGCGCGGTGGCCAAGGCGGGCAAACGCGACAGCGGCCAGATCGAGACCGGCATCGTGCGGGAGGCCATTTCCGTCACCGGCATGGGGTCCGGCGGGCGGTATCTGGTCGGTCAGGTCACGGCCATGCGGTCGGAGATCTTCAATACAAGCCTTTCGGCAGAGGGCCGTGCCGTCCTGCTCTACCATGTGGAGCGGATGAACGAGGAATCGGCCAATGCACTGCTGAAAGTCATGGAAGAGCCGCCGGAGGGGGTGCTCTTTCTGCTGACGGCGGATTCGCTGGCGGGCGTCCTGCCCACCATCCGGAGCCGCTGCATCAGCTTTGCCGTGGCCCCGGTCTCCCCGGAGGACTGCGCCCGCTACTGCACCGCGCAGGGCGTGGGCGCAAAGGATGCGGCCCTGTACAGTGCGCTGTTCGATGGGAACATCGGCACCGTGCTGGCCGCTGCGCGGGACGAAGCCCGCCGCGAGCAGGTGGACCGGGCGCTGGCGCTGGCCAAAGCTGCGGCGGCCAGAGACAGCTATGCGGCGGCGGTGCTGCTGGCCGCTTATGAAAAAGACAAGGCCGGTGCATCGGCTCTGCTGGCCGATTTCCGGGCCGTAGCCGCCGCCGGGCTGCGGGGCAGTTCGCATTCCCCGGTGGAGGGTGAGACCGCCCGGAAGGCCCTCGGAGCCGCCGATGCGGCGATGCAGCAGATCGGCGCACAGGTCAACCCCAAGATCGTGTTGTCGGTGCTGGCGGCGAAGTTCCGGACGTTCTGAAAAAACAAAAGCAGCCGCATTGCGGCTGCTTTTGCATCGTTCTCATTTTCGATTGACTCTCCGCTTGCGGTTCCGGTTCAGGGAGCTGCCGCCGGAGACGAGGGTGACACAGCTCAGAACCGCGAGGAGGAGCACGAGTGCGGCCATCAGGAGCAGGGTACTCTTGAGGTCGGTGCGGAAGTCCGACACGTATTCCTGATGGGTCACAAGGTCTACGGTGCCGACCTCGTAACCGTCCAGATAGACAGTGGCCTGTCCGAGGACTGCATCGGCCTTGACGGTGGCGGAGACGCGCTCCGGCAGCGCAAAGCTGTAGGTGACTTTGTCATCGGCGTGGCCGTAGCCGCTGACCGGTTCGGCGGCGTAGAGCTCGACGGCTTCCGCACTGCGGCACTTGGTCAGGGGCACGGTGGTCAGCGGGGTGGTGGTGTCCACCAGTCTCCGGTCTGCAAAGCTGGCGAAGGCCCAGTCCAGCAGTTCGGAGGCTTCCTTATAAATGTTGTCCAGGTCGGAGCCGAGGATGACCAGACCATAGGTGTGGCCGTTCTTCTGGGCAAAGGTGACATAGCAGCGGCCTGCCAGCGTGGTGAATCCGGTCTTCATGCCCCGGATGTAGTCGCGGTAGTAGGGATATTCGGGGTTCAGCATCAGGTTGGTGGAGGTGATGCTGCGCTCCTTCTGGTGCAGGTTGGTGGCCGGGAGGGTGTAGCTCAGGGTGTTGGCGACCTTCATATAGGTCTCGTTGGCGGCGCAGGCCGAGGCGATGAGCGCGAGGTCGCGGGCCGAGGAGACGTTGCCGTAATCGTACAGGCCGTGCACACAGGTGAAGCTGGTGCTGGTGCAGCCCAGCTCCTGGGCCTTCTGGTTCATCATCGCGACAAAACTGGGCAGGCTGCCCGCCACATCGTTGGCGATGACGCTGGCGGCATCGTTGGCGCTGGCCACCAGCAGGCCGTACAGCAGGTCGATGCGGCGCACGGTCTCGCCGATGCGCAGATTCATGGTGCTGCCGTTGGCGTTCTGGATGTCCTTGAACTCCTGTGTCAGGCTGGTGGGAATGGTGATCTCTTCGTTCAGGTCTTTGCCGCTTTCGAGAAAGAGCAGGGCCGTCATCATCTTGGTCAGGCTGGCGATATACCGCTGCTGCCCGGCGTTCTGGTCCAGGATGGGCTTGTCGATGTCTGCGTTGAACAGATAGACCGACTCGCCCTCGTTGGCGGTCTGGATGGGCATCTCGTACACGGCCAGACCGGGCAGCGCGGCCGAGACGGCCAGCACGACCGTCAGCAGCAGAGCCGCCATCCGGCGGAAGAGCGTAGTGTTTTGCATGAGCGTATCCTCCCAAAATTTCAAATCAGCTGAACAGGAGCTGCCAGAAGGTCAGCGGCTTTTCGGGCTGGGCCGGGGCGGCGGCTTCCGGCTGCGTGGTGGTCTGCACGGGGTGCAGCTCCGGGCTGGTGAAGGCCCAGTCCAGCAGCTCGGAGGCTTCCCGGAAAATATTCTGGCTGTTCGAGCCGAGGATGACCAGACCGTAGGTGTGGCCGTCCTGCTGGGCAAAGGTGACGAAGCAGCGCCCGGCCTTGGTCGTGAAACCGGTCTTCATGCCGTGGGCGTAGCTGCGGTAGGCCGTGCTGCCCGGCTGCAGCAGCTTGTTCGTGGTGGTGATGGTCCGGGCTTCATGTACATTGGTGGCGGGCAGCTGGTAGAGCACCGTGTCGGCCACCTGCCGGTAGGTCGGGTTCGCGTAACAGGCCAGCGCGATCTTCGCCAGGTCCCGCGCGGTGGAATAGTTGTTGGCATCGTACAGGCCGTGCGGGCAGGAGAAATGGGTGGTCGTACAGCCCAGCTGGCGGGCGCGGGCATTCATCCGGGCCGCAAAGGCGGCCAGGTCTCCCCCGGCGGCATCGCTGGCCAGCACACTGGCCGCGTCGTTGGCACTGGGCAGGAGCATGGCATACAGCATGTCGATGCGGCGCACGCTCTCCCCTGCCTGCAGGCCGATGGTGTGGCCCCGGTTGGCCTTGATGGACTGGAACTCCGGTGTCAGACGGTCCGGGATGGTGATGCTGGCGTTGAGGTCTGACCCGTTCTCGATCACGAGCAGGGCCGTCATCATCTTGGTCAGGCTGGCCACATGCCGGACCATATCCGGGTTCTGTTCCACGAGGGCCTCACCGGTGTCGGCATCGAAGAGATAGATCGACTCCTGCGGGTAGGCGGTCTGGATGGGCATGGCGTAAACGGCAAAGCCGGGAAGCGCTGCGGCCACCGCCACGGCGGCGGTCAGAACCAGCGCGAGCACCCGGCGTACAAAAGCAGGATGGTTCATGAAAGAATGCTCCTTTGGAAGTTTCGGGCTTCCCTGATCCCCAAAATCAAAACGAACTATTAAAAGAATACCATAAATGAGCGAAAAGAGAAAGGTGGTTTTTCAACAATGATGATCCAATTTGGTGGAAAAACGCCACAGGACTGCGGTGCAGCCTTTGTGGCCCCCAATGCAACGGTGCTGGGCGACGTGGTGCTGGAGAAAGGCTCCAGCGTCTGGTACGGAGCCGTGCTGCGGGGCGACGACGGCACCCTGACCCTTGGTGAGAACACCAACGTGCAGGACAACGCAGTCCTGCACTGCGACCCCGGCGGCGCAGTGACGCTGGGCAAAAACGTGACGGTGGGCCACAGCGCGCTCGTTCACGGCTGCACCGTGGGCGACGGAAGCCTCATCGGGATGCACGCGACCCTGCTCAACCACTGTGTCATCGGCCGGAACTGCATCATCGGCGCGGGGGCGCTGGTGCCGGAAGGAATGGTCATCCCGGACGGCTCGGTGGCGGTAGGCGTCCCGGCGAAGATCATCAAGACCATCCGCCCCGACCAGGCCGCGCACAACATCGAAAATGCCGTCCACTATGTCGGCGATGCCGAGGCCCATGCCGAGGCGGTGAAACAATGCGAAATCATCGAAACGGAAGCGAAAACGAAATGAACTTTCATCGAACCGGCTCATACCGGATGATTTTTCGGGAAAGCGACGAAATTTCAGAGCCGGACGCTTAACAAAATTTTCACAAGATTTCACAAGAATGTAATGACTTTTGTTCGGAAATCGGGTATACTATGAATTACAAGGGAGCGGGGCCGCAACCGTCTCCCTTGCACATGATTCCTCCTCACACCAAAGCAATACCCCAAAACAGGAACCCCCTCCGGTGTACCGCAAGCGCCGGAGGGGGTTCCTGTTTGTTTTCAAAAAGATATTCTTAAGAAACTCCCGCCCTTTGGGAGAGGGTCATACAGCGCCGTAGATGCCGTGCACCGAGACTTCGCCGGTGAAGACATGCTCTTCGCCGCTGTCGGTGCGGACGACCAACCGGCCGTCCGCGTCCACATCGATGGCTTCACCGGCACCCTGCCCGCCGCCCGGCAGGTCAAAGGTCACGCGGCGGCCGATGTTGATGCAGGCGGCCCTGTATTCGTCCCGGAAGGGTGCAAAGCCGTCCCGCGCAAAGACGTACATCGGGCGGTCGAAGCCGAAATCGGTCAGCCCCTCGGCCAGCCATTCGGGGTCGGTGGAAAGGTCCACCTTGGCCCCCTGCAGCTCCAGCGAGGTGCCGTGGGGCAGGTCGGCTGCGTCAAAATAGCTCTGCGGCTGGGCCAGGTTGATGCCGATGCCGCACAGGATGCCCCGGCCCTGCTGCTCGTAGCCGTAGGACACGCTCTCGCAGAGGATGCCCACGATCTTTTTGCCGTTCAGCAGCAGGTCGTTGGGCCACTTGATCTGGCAGTCCACGCCGTAGCGCAGCTTCAGCTGGTCGCGCACGGCCAGACTGGCCAGCAGCGGCAGAGTGGCGGGCTGCGCCAGCGGCTCCCGGATGGCGACGGTGTAATAGAGCGCCCGGCCCTCTGCATTGACCCAGGTGCGGCCCAGACGGCCCCGCCCGGCGGTCTGGTTGGTGGTGTAGACCGCGCCCACCGGGCCGAATTCTTCAAAATGCTCTTTCACATAGGCGTTTGTGCTGCCGCATTCGGTCAGATAGCGCACTTCATTGATGCTCATGGATGTGGTACCTCTTTGTGTTCATGGCAGACGATCCTGCCCTTGTCCAGCGTCAGGATGCCGTAGGTGTTGGGCCCGGTGTAGCACCGGCCGCAGGAGCCGGGGTTGAACAGGAACACCGATCCGTGCTGTTTGGCCACCGGGACGTGGGTGTGGCCGAACAGGGCCACCTCCGCGCCGCGGGCCTCGGCGGCATCGGTCAGCGTGTCCAGATCGTATTTTACACCGTACATATGGCCGTGCGTATAGAAAATGACGACCTGATCGAAGGCGGCCAGGCCGTCCAGCGGCTCCAGCGCACCAAAATCGCAGTTTCCGGCCACGGCGTAGACCTTCATCTTCGGGTAGAACGTCAGCGCTTCTTCCAGGTCGCGCAGGCCGTCGCCCAGAAAGATGACGGCGGTCGCATCGCTCTCCGCGTGAAGGATGCGCTCGACTGCGCCGGTGCTGTTGTGGCTGTCACTCAGGATCAAAAGTTTCGTCACGGGACCAAGTCCTCCTCAAAATTTATTCTTCCGTTTCGCCAGCCTGCAACGCCAGCATCTGTTTGTAGACTTCGCTCTTGGAGTAGGGGGTGCCCTGCGCGGCGGCCTTGGCGGCAGCCGTGGGGCCGTAGCCCTCCCCGGTCAGCTCCAGTGCCCGCTGTGCGGCCTGTTCCAGCGTCAGGCTCTCTTCGGCCTCGGCAGCGGGCGCTCCGGCCATGACCAGAACGTATTCGCCGCGCGGCTCGTTCCCGGCGTAGTGGGCCTGTGCCTCGCCGAGGGTGGTCTTCCAGATCTCCTCATGCAGCTTGGTCAGTTCCCGGCAGAGGGTGATGCTCCGCTCGGTGCCAAAAGCCGTCGTGAGGTCGTCCAGCGTGGTGCGCAGCTTGTGGGGCGCTTCGTAGAAGATGACCGTCCGCTTCTCGCCCTGCAGCTCGGCCAGCCGCTCCCGCTTCTGCTTTTTGTTCACGGGCAGGAACCCCTCGAACACCCAGCGGGAGGTATCCTGGCCGGAGACCGCCAGCGCCGTGACGCAGGCCGATGCGGCCGGCACCGGCACCACCCGGATGCCACGTGCCAGCGCATCCCGCACGATGACCTCGCCGGGGTCGGAGACGCAGGGCATCCCGGCGTCTGAGCAGAGGGCGCAGTTCTCGCCCGCCTCGATGCGGCGGAGGATGCCCTCGCCCTTTTGCAGGGCATGCTCGTAGTAGCTGACCATCGGTTTTTTCAGGCCGAGGAAGTTGAGCAGCTTCATGGTCACGCGGGTGTCCTCGGCGGCGATGAAGTCCGCCGCGCCGAAGGTCGCCGCCACGCGGGGCGGCATGTCATCCAGGTTACCGATGGGGGTCGCGACGATGTATAAGGTTCCTGCCATAGGGAGTACCTCCAAAATTTATTGTTTCCCGTACAGGGCCGCTCCGGTCGAAAGGAGCACGTCCGGCTCGATGCGTAGGCCGGTCTTCCGGTTCTTTTGCGCCTCCACCAGAAAGAGCCAGGGCGCGGCATCCGGCTGATTTTTCACAAAGGCCAGCCGCTTTGGCTCCAGGCGGTGGGCCCGCAGCACAGCCAGCACCTCGGCCAGCCGTTCCGGCCGGTGGCACAGCGCGAGCCGCCCGCCGTCTTTGAGCAGGCGGAACGCGCAGCGGCAGACGTCTTCCAGGGTGCAGTCCGTCTCGTGGCGGGCCGTGGCGCGGGCGGGGTCGCTGCTCTGGAAGCCCGCCGTGAAATAGGGCGGGTTGCAGGCGCACAGGTCAAAGCTGTCCTCCCCTTCGCGGAAGGTGCGCAGGTCGGTGCAGCAGGGGTTGATGTGGTCGATGTTCTGGGCCGTCAGCGCCTCGGAGAGCAGGGCGCTGGCTTCCGGCTGCAGCTCGATGGCTGCACAGGGGCCGCGGTGGCCCCGGTCGTGCCATTCCAGGCTGACGATGCCGCAGCCGGAACACAGATCTGCCGCGCGCTGGAGCCGCTTTGGCTCGGCAAAGCGGGCCAGCAGCAACGCGTCTGAGCCGAACCGGTGGACCGCAGAACAGAAGACTTCTGTTTTATTATACAAAATCTCGGTGGAATGTTCCATATCTGCAAGCTGCATCCTTTACCAAAATATCGGGGCCGAAAAGCCGGGAAAATTGTGCATGAAAGAAAAGCAGCAGACCCGCTTTTGACAGGTCTGCTGCTTTTGATGCGTTTTTACGGATCTCGCCGCGAAACTTATTCAGCGGTGATCGCACCGGTGGGGCAAGCGCCCTCGCAAGCGCCGCAATCGATGCAAGCGTCTGCGTTCACAACTGCAACGCCACCCTCAACGGTGACTGCACCAACGGGGCAAGCGCCCTCGCAAGCGCCGCAGCCAACACATGCGTCAGAAACCTTGTGTGCCATAATAAAACTCTCCTTTATTTCCCGTGCCAATGTTTAGGAGACGCCTGCCCTCGCACGGTACCAGCATGCCTCTCCGGAATTCTTCCTTGTCTGCATTCTAGCAAACCAAAAATAAAAAGGCAAGACTAACCGTGCCAACGAAAAGACGTTTTTTTGTTTTTTGTGGGGTTGCACAAAAGCAAAGGCTAACTTTGGGGGAAAATTGAGAGAGATTTTTAGCGAAAATCACGAAATACGGTTAGTTTTACGATACTAACCACTGTGATTTCCCACTGTTTTTCTGGGAATTATTTCTCTTTTTTGGGGCAGTTTCCACAGCCGGTGCGGCCATTGGCGTCGGCTGCGGCCACCACGGGGGCCGGGTTGCGCACACCGGAATAATCGTCGTCCGGGTCGGGGCGGCGGGGGGCGCGCTTGCCGCCGCTGACGTACTCGCAGACGCCCACTTTGTAGTACCGCGGAGTCAGGGCCTCGGTGCCGCAGCGCACCCGCAGGTAGCCGGACACCGGGTTCACTTCCAGAACGGTGCCCAGGCCGTCCGGGGTGCGTACGGTGCTGCCCACCATGGGCATGATGCTGTTCAGATACTCGTAGGCGCTCTCCTCATAAGCCAGGCAGCACATCAGGCGGCCGCAGGCACCGCTGATCTTGGTGGGGTTCAGCGAGAGGCCCTGCTCCTTGGCCATCTTGATGGAGACGGGCTGGAAGTCCTTGAGGAAGCGGGAGCAGCAGAACGGCTGGCCGCAGATGCCCAGGCCGCCGATCATCTTGCTCTCGTCGCGCACGCCGATCTGGCGCAGCTCGATGCGGGTGTGGAAGATGCCGGCCAGGTCCTTGACCAGCTCGCGGAAGTCCACGCGGCCGTCGGCGGTGAAGTAGAACATGATCTTGGAGCGGTCGAGGGTGTATTCGGCCTCCACCAGCTTCATTTCCAGGCCGTGGCGCGCGATGCACTCCTGGCAGGTGTGGTAGGCGCGCTTCTCGTCCTCGCGGTTCTGGCGCATCCGGCGCACATCCACGCTGTCGGCCATCCGGGTGATGGGCTTGAGCGCCTTGGGCACGGCGGCGTCGGTCAGTTCCCGGACGCCCTGCACCACCTCGCCGCACTCGATGCCGCGGGCGGTTTCCACGATGACGTAGTCGCCGGTCCTGATCTCGGCCCCGGCAGGGTCGAAATAGTAGCTTTTTCCGTTTTCCTTGAAACGGACAGAGATCACTTGTTTCATAGTTGTCCTCGTTCTATTTTCTGAAACGCTCAGAGATCTGAGCCTGAAGAGCCATTCTTGAAACAGTATAACATACTTGAGTGCGATTTTCTATGAAAAATCAAATTCCTCTGCAACAATCCCGGCGGCTGAGCCGTATCTCTAGCGAAAATTGACTAAATTTTGCAAAAGATTCACCCTGCACCCTTGCAACCCCTCAGACCTTGTGTATAATAGGAATCATGTAAGATTGCCCTTTTGAGGGCGCTGGCCGTGGAGCGCACGGCGCAAGCAAAGAAACGGTAGGATAAAATGGAAAAATTCAGTGTCAAAAAACCGTTCACGGTGCTGGTGGCGGTCATCATGGTGCTGATGCTGGGCTTTGTGTCCATCAGCAACATGCAGACCAACCTTCTGCCCGACGTGAATACACCGTACCTGATGGTGGTCACGGTCTACCCCGGTGCAAGCCCGGAGCGTGTGGAGAGCGAAGTCTCCGACGTGATGCAGAACGCATTGGGCACCGTGGCGGGTGTGGAAAAAGTCACCGCCACCTCGGCGGAGAACTACAGCCTTCTGCTGATGCAGTTCTCCGATGATACGGATATGAACAGTGCCATGGTCAAGGTGTCGAACAAGGTGGATCAGACCACGGCCAGCCTGCCGAGCAGCTGTCTGACCCCTTCGATCATCGAGTACAGCCTGAACATGAATGCCTTTATGACTGCGGCCGTCAGCCGCGAGGGCAGCGATGTGTATGACCTGTCGGAGTTCGTCAGCGACACCCTCGTGCCCTACGTGGAGCGCAAGGGCGGCGTTTCCAGCGTGTCCGCCAACGGCCTGATCGAAAAGATGGTGCAGGTCCAGCTCAGCCAGGAGAAGATCGACGCCATCAACGAAAAGCTGCTGGAAGTGATCGACGTCCAGCTGGCCGATGCGCGCAAGCAGCTGGAGAGCGCCGAGGCTCAGATCGAAGCGGGCCGCAAGGAATACGACCGCCAGTTCAAAAATTACAATAAGACCGTTTCGGATACGGTGATGCAGCAGTTCAGCGGCCAGGTCGGCGAGGCGGTCGAGACCGTCCGCAAGCAGGCACAGGCCCTGCTGGACAGCGTGAACCAGCTCATCGCCGTGGTGCAGGAGCCGGAGATCCAGCAGGCCCTGATCGACGTCCGCGACGGCCTGCAGCGGGTCATGGACAAGTTCAACGAGACGGGCATGAAGGACATCGACTCCCTCATTGAGATCGTGGCCGAGCTGCGCGATATCACCGATAAACTGACCGGCGCACTGCAGCAGCTGCAGCAGCGCCTGAACACCGAGTCCGGCACGGAGGGCAGCACGGCGGCAGACCTCGCCGATGATCTGCAGGTGCAGCAGAGCCTGAACACGATCTACAATACCCTGAACGACGTCATCAAGGCCATGGACGATGTCCCCGGCCTGATGAGCACCTTCTCGGATGCACTGGGCACCTACTCGCAGCAGCAGATGCAGGCTTATATGAAGTTCACCGAAGCCCGCGAGATGCTGAACGAGTACGAAAAGCAGCTCGCCGAGGCAAAGCAGACCTACGCGGACGCTGAAGAAAAGGCGATGGCCAGCTCCGACGTCTCCAAGCTGCTGGACATTGACACGCTGGCACAGCTCATCTATGCCCAGAACTTCTCAATGCCCGCCGGTTACGTCAAGGATTCCAGCGGCAAGAGCTGGCTGCTGAAGGTCGGCGAGGAATACGACAGCATCGAGGATATCTCCGGCGCTCTGCTGCTCCATGTGGACGGCTTCGGGGATGTCCGCCTGTCGGACGTGGCTGACGTTGAGGTCATCGACAACGCCGAGGCCAGCTACACCCGCCTGAACGGCGAGCGCGCAGCCGTGCTGAAGATCTACAAGGGCGCCACCTCCAGCGCCAGCGAGGTGTCGGACAACTGCCTGTCCGCCTTCCAGGAGCTGGAAGCCCAGTACGACGGCCTGCATGTGGTCGTTCTGTCCAACCAGGGCAACTATATCACCATCATCGTCAAGAGCATCCTGAGCAGCATGGTCATCGGTGCGGCACTGGCCATCATCGTGCTGGCCATCTTCCTGCGGGATGTCAAGCCCACCCTCGTCGTCGGCTTCAGCATCCCGCTGTCGGTCCTGTTCGCTGTGGTGCTGATGTACTTCACCGGCATGGACCTGAACGTCATGACGCTGGCCGGCCTGTCGCTGGGCATCGGTATGCTGGTGGATAACTCCATCGTCGTCATCGAGAACATCTACCGTCTGCGCGGCCGGGGCGTCCCGGCGGCCCGCGCCGCCGTGCAGGGCGCAAAGCAGGTGGGCATGTCGGTCGTGGCGTCTACCCTGACGTCCGTCTGCGTCTTCCTGCCCGTCGTCTTCTCGTCGAGCATCGTCAAGAGCCTGATGCAGCCCATGTCCCTCTGCATCGGCTACTGCCTTATGGCCTCGCTTATCGTGGCCCTCACCGTTGTCCCGGCGGCTGCTTCCACCGTGCTGAAAAAGGCTGAGCCCAAGCAGCTGAAGTGGTTCGACAAGATCCAGGACAAGTACGCCAAGAGTCTGGAGTGGTGCTTCCGGCACCGCGCCCTGCCCCTGCTGGCGGCGGTGGTGCTGCTGGCCTTCTGCGGCTGGCGGGTCTTCTCCATGGGTGTGGAGCTGCTGCCCACCATCACCAGCAACGAGGCCATCGTGACCCTGAGCACCACCAAGGACCTCAGCAAGGAGGATTCCTACGCCATCGCTGGCAAGGCCGTGGAGGCCATGCTGGAGGTGGACCATGTGGAGGAAGTGGGCATCACCACCGACACCCGCGTGGCCGGGATGGACATCGGCCAGCTGGGCCTGCCCACCACCATCACCGACCTGCTGAACGCGGCCAACAGCTACGGCACCTATCAGGTCAACGTCATGCTGGATGAATCCCTCTCCTCTTCCGAGATCGAGACGGCCCGGCAGGCGCTTGAAGATGCCCTTTCCGGCATCGAGGACTGCACCGCCAAGGTCGAGATCAGCGGAATGCAGGAGCTGACCAGCCAGCTGGCCAGCGGTCTGAGCGTGAAGATCTACGGTGCCGATTCCGAGACCCTTTCCCAGCTGTCGGAGAAGGTCGTGGACATCGTCAACGATACCGAGGGCTTTGCCAATGCGACCAACGGTCTGGGCAGCGGCGACGCCACCATCAACCTGCACATCGACCGCGACAAGGTCCGCTCCTACGGCCTGACCGTGGCCCAGGTCTACCAGCAGATCGCTGCCAAGCTGACCACCACCACCACGGCCCAGACCCCCGTGACCGTGGACGGCAGCACCATGAGCGTCCAGATCAGCAACAATCTGGACCCCGTCACCAAGGAAAACATGATGGATATCACCTTTGAGACCACCGTCATGTCTGCCGACGGCACCACCAGCACCGGCACCTGCACCCTGGCCGATATGGCCACCTGGGACACCGGCAGTGCGCCGGACTCCATCACCAGCGAGGATCAGACCCAGTACGTCAGCGTCACGGCCGACACGCTGGACGGCTACAACACCACCGTGCAGGCCCGTGTTCTGGAAAAGAAACTGAACGAGTTCGCCCTCTCCGATGAGATGCCGGAGGGCTGCTCCTTCTCGATGGGCGGCGAGTCCGACTCCGTCAACTTCATGGTCAACGAGATGGTGCAGTGGCTGGGCCTGGCTTTGCCCTTTGTCTATCTGGTCATGGTGGCCCAGTTCCAGAGCCTGCTCTCCCCCTTCATCGTCCTGTTCACCATCCCGCTGGCCTTCACCGGCGGCCTGCTGGGCATGCTCTTCACCGGCCAGCAGCTGACCATGATCTCCCTGATGGGCTTCATCGTCCTGATGGGCACCGTCGTCAACAACGGCATCGTCTTCGTGGACTACGCCAACCAGCTGCGTCTGGGCGGTATGGAGCGCCGTGCGGCCCTGATCGCCACCGGCAAGACCCGTATGCGCCCCATCCTGATGACCACCCTGACCACCGTGCTGGCCATGCTCCAGCTGGTGTTCAGCAACGATATGGCGAGCCAGCTCATGAGCGGCATGGCCATCGTCATCATCTGCGGCCTGAGCTATGCCACCCTGATGACCCTGTATATCGTGCCCATCCTGTACGATATCCTCTTCAGGAAGCCGCCGCTGAACGTCGATGTCGGCAGCGACGATGAGCTTGACGACATCCCCGACGATGCCGCCGAGTATATCGCCCAGGCCTCCTCCGCACAGCCGGAGGGCTGAACCTGAAGTTCCCCAGAGCCGTCCGCCGTTCCAGGCGGGCGGCTCTTTTGCTGCCTGCGGCCCGGCCGACCGGGGCATTCCCCCTTCGGATCGGCCGGAGCGGGTCATTTTCACCAAAAAATATCTCGAAATATTGGCTGATAAACCTAAAAAGATGTCCACACAGAAGATGCAAATTGTGATATAATCATAATAATAAAGGATATAACCGAGAGTGTGGTATCCAAACATTTCGAAAAAGGAGGCGAAGCCCTATGGCACAGTTTCGCTCCAGGCCCTTTGGTGTGACCAGAGACGGCGAGAAAGTCAATGAATACATCATGTCGAATCCCGGCGGGCTGGCGGTCAGTGTGCTGAATTACGGCTGCGTGATCAAAAACATCTTTGTCCCCACAAAACAGGGTCCGGTGGATGTCGTGGTGGGCCACGATACCTTTGCCGACTACGAACAGGATTTCAATTCTTCCAGCAGCACCTGCTGCGGCGCCTTTGTGGGGCGGTACGCCAACCGCATCGAGAACGCGGAGTTCAGCGTGGGCGGCAGGAAATACCAGCTGGAGCCCAACAACGGCAGGAATCATCTGCACGGCACCTTCCCCAAAAAGATCTACGACGTCAAGGCCTTCGGCGATACCCTGCTGCTGGAGACCGAGAGCCCGGCGGGCGAGGACGGCTTCCCCGGCAACCTGAAAGTTTCGGTGCGGTACATCCTCACCGAGGACAACGCCCTGCGGATGGACTACCGCGTCTCGTCCGATGCCGACACCATCCTGAACCTGACCAACCATACCTATTTCAACCTCGATGGAGGCGGGGACGTGCTGAACCAGAAGCTGCGCCTCTATGCGTCCCGCTATCTGGAGGGCAACAACGAGACCTGCCCCACCGGCAACATCCTGCCGGTGGACAATACGCCCATGGATTTCCGGGCGGGCAAGATCATCGGCCGGGACATCGACACCGGCTTTTCTCAGACCACCATGGCGGGCGGCGGCTACGACCACTGCTTCGTCATCGACCGGGGCCGCGGGGCCAGCCAGAGCCTCTGCGCCTGGGCTTCCAGCGATCAGACCGGCATCAGCATGAAGGTCTACACCACCCAGCCCGGCGTCCAGCTCTACACAGCCAACTTCCTGCAGGACTGCCCTGCCCCCGGCAAGGGCGGCATCCCGATGCAGAAATACGGCGGCTTTGCGCTGGAGACCCAGCACTTCCCTTGCAGCCCCTCCCACCCGGAGTTCCCCTCCACGGTCCTGCGGGCCGGAAAAGTGTTCCGCGCCAACACGACCCTGCGGTTCTTCACCGGCAAACAGTGCGGGAAACTGTAACCAGCAGAGCGTCCGGCCCGCATAGAAGGCCCGACGCTCTGTTTTTTTCTCCTATTTGCACAAAGTGCGGCTTCTCTCCATGGGCAACATGCGAAAAATCATGCGTCATCAAAAAGTCGACAACGGTCAGGCAACAAAAATCCAGAGGAATAGAAAGATGGATACTTGATTCTGCCCGCAAAACGCGGTATGCTTTAGGCAGATGGAGACGGGGAAACACCCCGCTCACAATACGGTGAGAAGTGAGGTATTTTGCTATGGCAATTCTGGTTTCCGGCGGTGCCGGTTATATTGGCAGCCATACCTGCATCGAGCTGCTGAACGCAGGCTACGATGTGGTGGTGGCAGACAACTACTACAATGCTTCCCCTGTGGTGCTCGACCGCGTCAAGCAGATCACCGGGAAGGACTTCCGCTTCTACAATGCGGATATGACCAGACACGAGGACGTGGAGAAGATCTTCACCGAGTGCCCGGACATCGACGCCGTCATCCAGTTCGCCGCCTACAAAGCCGTCGGCGAGAGCGTCTCCAAGCCCATCGAATACTACTACAACAACCTGAACTGCACACTGGTCATCCTGGACGTGATGCGCCGCCACAATTGCCACAACTTTGTGTTCAGCTCTTCGGCCACCGTCTACGGCGACCCCGCCTCTGTGCCCATCACTGAGGATTTCCCCGTTGGTGCCACCACCAACCCCTACGGCACCACCAAGGCATTCACCGAGCGCATCCTGACCGATGTCTGCAAGGCTGACCCGGAGCTGAACGTGGCCCTGCTGCGGTACTTCAACCCCATCGGTGCCCACAAGTCCGGCCTCATCGGCGAGGACCCCAACGGCATCCCCAATAACCTGATGCCTTACATCGCCAAGGTCGCCATCGGCAAGCTGGAAAAAGTCCACGTCTTCGGCAACGACTACCCCACCCCCGACGGCACCGGCGTGCGCGACTACATCCACGTCGTGGACCTGGCCCGCGGCCATGTCTGCGCTATCCGGAAGCTGGAGACCAAGTGCGGCCTCTTCATCTGCAACCTGGGCACCGGCCACGGCTACAGTGTGCTGGATGTCATCCATGCCTTCGAGAAGGCCTGCGGCAAAAAGATCCCCTATGTCATCGACCCGCGCCGCCCCGGCGACATCGCCGAGTGCTACGCCGACCCCTCCAAGGCCAAGCGTGAGCTGGGCTGGGAGGCTGAGTACGGCATCGAGGAGATGTGCGCCGACAGCTGGAACTGGCAGCAGAAGAACCCCGACGGCTACCACACCGTGAAGTAAAAAACCAACGAAAATGCAAGGCTCGCTTCGTCCGCTCCACACCGGATGAGGCGGGCTTTTTTTCGCTGTCTGCCTTGACAATGCCGGGCAGTTAGCATATATTAAAACTGTTTCTATAAGCTAACAATCTGTCGAAACAGAAAGGCATTGGCCATGACATTAAAAGAACTGAAGATCGGCGAAAGTGCCGTTATTGACGCAGTGGGCGGGGCGGGAGCCCTGCGGCAGCATTTTCTGGACATGGGGCTGATCCCCGGCGAAAAGGTCACGCTGGTGAAGTTTGCACCCATGGGCGACCCCATGGAGCTGCAGATCCACGGCTATGAACTGACCCTGCGCCTGGACGACGCAGCACAGATCGAGATCACCCCGGCAGCGGCCGCGCCCGCCGCTGCACCCGCCCGGCGGGAGAACAAGATGGTGGAGCATCCGGGTCTGGGCGAAGGCGGACGCTACCACACCAAACAGGGCGAGCATCCCCTGCCGGAGGGCAAGACCCTGACCTTTGCGCTGGCGGGCAACCAGAACTGCGGCAAGACGACCCTGTTCAACCAGCTCACTGGCTCCAACCAGCATGTGGGCAACTTCCCCGGCGTCACGGTGGACCGGAAGAGCGGTGCCATCAAGGAGCACCCGGAAACGGAAGTCACCGACCTGCCCGGCATCTACTCGATGTCGCCCTATTCCAGCGAGGAGATCGTCACCCGCCAGTTCATCATCGGCGAAAAGCCGACCGGCATCATCAACATCGTGGACGCGACCAACATCGAGCGCAACCTGTACCTGACGATGCAGCTCATGGAGCTGGATACCCCCATGGTGCTGGCCCTGAACATGATGGACGAGGTGCGCGGCAACGGCGGCACCATCCGCATCAACCAGATGGAAGCCATGCTGGGCATCCCGGTGGTGCCCATCTCGGCGGCTAAGAACGAGGGCGTGGACGAACTGGTGGACCATGCGATCCATGTGGCCAAGTACCAGGAGCGTCCGGGCCGGCTCGACTTCTGCGGCGAGGAGGACCACGGCGGCGCGGTGCACCGCTGCATCCACGGTATCATCCACCTCATCGAGGATCACGCCAGAGCGGCCGGCATCCCGGTGCGGTTCGCGGCCACCAAGCTGGTGGAGGGCGACGCCCGCATTGAGGAAGCCCTCAAGCTGGACCAGAACGAAAAAGAGATGATCGAGCACATCATCGTGCAGATGGAGCAGGAGCGCGGGCTGGACCGTGCCGCCGCCATTGCGGATATGCGGTTCCACTTCATCCACCAGCTGGTGGATCAGACCGTGGTGAAGCCGCATCAGAGCAAGGAGCAGGTGCGCAGCAGCCGGATCGACCAGTTCCTGACCGGCAAATACACGGCCATCCCGGCCTTTGTGGGCATCATGGCGCTGGTGTTCTACCTCACCTTCGGCGTCATCGGCGCGGGCCTGCAGAACCTGCTGGAAATCGGGATCGAGAACCTGACCGTTTTTGCGGACAATGCCCTGACCTACTGGAACGTCAACGAGGCGGTCCACTCGCTGGTCATCGACGGCATCTTCACGGGCGTGGGCAGTGTGCTGAGCTTCCTACCCATCATCGTGACCCTGTTCTTCTTCCTCTCGCTGCTGGAAGATACCGGCTACATGGCCCGCGTGGCCTTTGTGATGGATAAGCTGCTGCGCCGCATCGGCCTTTCGGGCCGCAGCATCGTGCCGATGCTCATTGGCTTCGGGTGCACGGTGCCGGGCGTCATGGCCAGCCGCACCCTGCCCTCCGAGCGGGACCGCAAGATGACCATCCTGCTGACCCCCTTCATGAGCTGCTCGGCTAAGCTCCCCATTTACAGCCTGTTTGCCGTGACCTTCTTCCCGGATCATGCGGCACTGGTCATGGTGGGGCTGTATTTCCTGGGCATTGCGGTGGGCATCCTGGCGGCATTTGCCCTCAAGGGGACCTTGTTCCGCGGCGAGGCGGTGCCGTTCGTCATGGAGCTGCCCAACTATCGCCTGCCCGGCCTGAAAAATGTGATGCAGCTGCTCTGGGAAAAGGCGCGGGATTTTCTGGAGCGCGCCTTCACCGTCATCTTCATGGCGACCATCGTCATCTGGTTCTTGCAGAACTTTGATCTGCAGCTCAGCCTGACCGCAGACCCGCAGGAAAGCATCCTGGCCTTTGTGGCCAGCGGCATCGCGCCCCTGTTTGCCCCGCTGGGCTTTGCGGACTGGCGGGTCTCCACGGCCCTCATCACCGGCTTCATGGCAAAGGAGAGCGTCGTTTCGACCCTGACCATCCTGTTCGGCTCGTCCGCTGCGCTGGGCGCGGCGCTGTCCCCGGCGGCAGCGGCCCCGCTGCTGGTGTTCTGCCTGCTCTACACCCCCTGCATTGCGGCAGTGGCCTCCGTCAAGCGGGAGCTGGGCGGCCGCTGGGCGGCCGTCATGGTCCTGAACCAGTGCGTGGTGGCATGGGCAGCAGCCTTCATCGTCCGGATGCTCGCGCTGGCGCTCGTGTAAAATTTTTTTGATCAGACCAAGAGCCTGTACCCGAAGCGATTTGGGCACAGGCTCTTTGTTTGTGTGAGGCTCTTGACAAGGCACAAAAATCGTGCTAAAATACTTCAAAAATGAATGATTCAAAAATGGAGCGATAAAATGAGAGAGAGAAACCCCAGCATGGAATTTGCAAACAAGACGGCGCTGGCCTACAGCGCGGTCTGCAAGCCGCTGTGCCAGGAACTCGGCCTGCCCCAGACGGCGTTTGATATCCTGCTGTTCCTGGCCAACAACCCCGCCTACAAAACGGCCAGCGACATCGTGGAGGTGCGCCACATCAAAGCGAACCTCGTCTCGGTGAATGTGGACAAGCTCGTGCACGAGGGCCTGCTGACCCGCTGCCCGGTGCCGAACGACCGCCGCAAGACCGAGCTGCTTTGCACCGAAAAGGCTCAGCCCATCATCCAGCGGGGCCGGGCGCTGCAGGAGGCCTTCTTTGCCCGACTGCTGAACGGCATCGACGAAGCCCGGCTGAATGTGTTTTATGGGACCCTGGAACAGATGGGCCGGAACCTGGATGAAATTCTGGAAGGAGAACTGTAAGATGAATGTGTTGTTTACGATCGTTGTGACCTTTTTTGCCGGGATGGGCGCAGGCCTGGGCACCGGCTTTGCCGGTATGAGCGCCGCTGCGGTCATCAGCCCGATGCTCATCACCTTCCTCGGCATGGACCCTTACATGGCCGTCGGCATCGCCCTCTCGTCGGACGTGCTGGCCAGTGCGGTGTCGGCCTATACCTACCATAAGAATAAGAATCTGGATATCAAGAACGGCCTCATCATGATGGCCAGTGTTCTGGTGTTCACGGTCGTGGGCAGCTACCTTGCCAGCCTGCTTCCGTCGGCCACCATGGGCAGCTTCTCGGTCTTCATGACCTTCCTGCTGGGCATCAAGTTCATCGTTCGACCCGTCATGACCACCAAGGAGGCCATGCAGGGCGTCTCCGCAAAGAAGCGCGCCATCCAGTCCGTCGTGTGCGGTGTCTGCATCGGCCTGATCTGCGGCTTCGTGGGCGCTGGCGGCGGTATGATGATGCTCCTCATCCTGACCAGTGTGCTGGGCTATGAGCTGAAGACTGCCGTCGGCACCAGCGTTTTCATCATGGCCTTCACCGCCCTGACCGGTGCCGTTTCCCACTTCGCCATCGGCGGAATGCCCGATCTCTTCGTTTTGGCGCTCTGCGTGGTGTTCACCCTCCTGTGGGCCCGCATTGCAGCCGTGTTTGCCAACAAGGCAGACTCCAAGACCCTGAACCGTGCCACCGGCATCGTTCTGGTCGTGCTGGGCATCGTGGTCATGGGCTTCAACTTCCTGACCAAGTAACGCATAAGACCCCCTTCGGAGCGGCAACTCTGAAGGAGGTCTTGTTTGTATGAATGGAATGCGATCTTGAAAAGATCAGGCGTCTTTTTCCTCAATGGTGGAGTGCTCAATGACCCAGTCGGCGGCGCGGCGGATGGCCTCATTGCGCTGAATCATCGGGATGTTCACACCGGCCTTGACCTCTTCGAGGGTCTTCTTGGTGCGGTCTGCACGCTCCTGCAGGTTCTTGTTGATCTCCTCCTCGGTGGGGACGAGGTTCTCGTTCTGGGCGACCTGCAGCAGGGCCATCCGGGCGCGGGTGTTCTTCTCGGCGGCAGCGTGCACGTTGGCCGTGAAGGTCTCGCGGGTCTGGTGGATCTGGCTCAGGTAGCGGTCCAGGCTCATCCGCTGCATCTGGAGCTGCTGCTGGATGTTCTCCATCTCGTGCTGATAGGTGCTCTCTACCAGAACACTGGGCAGCTCGCCCTCAGCGGCGGCAGCCAGCTGGGTCAGGATCTGGTCCTTGGCACGGTTCAGAGCACTGGCGTGTTTGCCGTCGTACAGCTGCTTGCGGACCTGTTCCCGGAAGGCTTCCATGGTGTCCACCTTGCCGATCTTCTTGGCGAAATCGCTGTTCAGGGCGGGCAGCTGGCGGACGCAGACGTCGAGCAGCTTGATCTTGAAGACGACCGGCTTGCCTGCTAGATCCTTGGCGTGATAGCGTGCCGGGAAGGTGACGTTGATCTCAAACTCCTCGCCGCCCTTGTGGCCCAGGATGCCGTCCTCAAAGCCGGGGATCATCCGGCCGCTGCCCAGCTGCAAGGTCTGGTTCTGGGCGGTGCCGCCTGCAAAGGCCTTGCCGTCCAGCAGGCCCTCGTAGTCGATGTGCACGATGTTGCCCTTGACGGCCGGGCCTTTGTGGGGCACCAGCTCCGCCGCCGCGGCACGGCGGCGCTCCAGCACGGCGTCGATCTCCTTGTCGGTGACAGCCGGGGTGACGCACTCGGACTGGAAGCCGGTGGTCTGGGCCAGCTTCAGTTCCGGCTGCAGGGCGGTGGTGGCGGTGGCCACAAAGCCCTCGTCCTTCTTGACGCTGACCAGATCGTAGCTGGGCTCATCCACGGCGTGGAAGCCGTGCTCCTGCATCGCAGCATCGTACAGTGAGGGAACGTCCCGGTCCATCAGATCGTTGATGGCGTCATACCAGAAGGTGTGCTCGCCGCGGTCGGCTTCGATCTGCGCACGGTCAGCCTCGCCCTTGGCAAAGCCCTTGATGGTGTAGGAAGCGCGGGTGCGCTCATACACCGCATTGGATGCGGTCTCCAGCTCCTCAGCAGTCGCGCTGAAGGTCATTTTGCAGACACTCTTTTCGGGAGTTTCCACGCTTACCAGTTTCATAGAAATCGAACCTCCGTGTTGCCCCAAAAGGAGCGAATTCAAACATTAGTAAAGTTATTATAGCACAAGTGGGGCAAAAGCGGTATAATAAAACAGAGAAAAAGTGCAAAGAGGACACTTTTGCCGGCCGGAACGGGCCGGAATGAGGGGCTTTTTTGCAGGGAATACGAAAGGATGTGCATCGTATGCGCTTGTTTGACGTTCTGGGGCCGGTCATGATCGGGCCCTCTTCCAGCCACACGGCGGGTGCAGCCAAAATTGGATACACGGCACAAAAGCTGCTGGGCGATATCCCGGTGGATGCCGACATCGGTCTGTATGGCAGCTTTGCCACGACAGGCCGAGGCCACGGCACCGACCGCGCACTGGTGGCAGGTCTGCTGGGCCTCCGCCCGGATGATCCCCGCCTGCCGGACAGCTTCGGGCTGGCCAGAGAGCAGGGTATGAAGTTCAGCATCCACCCGGTCGAGCTGCGCTCGGCCCACCCGAACACCGCCGTGCTGCGGCTGACGAGCCGGACCGGCCGGGTCCTTTCGATGAAAGCGGCCTCGGTGGGCGGCGGACGCATCCGCGTCACCGAGATTGACGGTGTGCCCGCCGATTTCGGCGGCGACAGCAACACCCTCATCATCCACAACGAAGACACCCCCGGCTGCATCGCAGAGGTCACGACCTCGCTGGCGCTGCGGCGGATCAACATCGCGTCGATGCAGGTGTTCCGCGCCGGGACGGGCAGTTACGCCGTCATGGTGCTGGAATGCGATTCTCACATCCCCCACCCGCTGGTGCAGCAGCTTGCGCTGATGCCCGGCATCCTGAAAGTGACCTGCCTGAACGTAGACGAACCCGAAGAAAATGCGGAGGACTGAGCGATGGCTTTTTTATCCTGTGAAGAAATGCTGGCAGCAGCCCGCACCCAGAACATCTCGCTGGCCGAGGCGGTTTTGCGCAGCGACCTGGCGGAGAGCCGCCTGACCGAGGAGCAGAGCCGCCATGGGATGCGGCATCTGTGGCACGTCATGGAGGCCACCAGCCGGGATTACGACCCTGCCCAGCGCAGCCGCAGCGGCCTTTCCGGCGGCGACGCCGCCAAAGTGGAACAGGCGCATCGGGCAGGCCGGAGCTACGGCGGCGATTACCTGGCCGAGGTGACAGCCGAAGCGCTCAAGACCGCCGAGTGCAATGCCTGCATGAAGCGGATCGTGGCCGCGCCCACCGCAGGCAGCTGCGGCGTTCTCCCGGCGGTGCTGCTCCCGCTGGCCCGCGCGGGCGAAGCCGATGAGACCGCCATCTGCGAAGCGCTCTACGTGGCCGCAGGCTTCGGTCAGGTCATTGCTGCTCGCGCAACGCTGGCCGGTGCCGAGGGCGGCTGCCAGGCCGAGGTCGGAGCCGCCAGCGCCATGGCTGCGGCGGCGCTTTGCCATCTCAAGGGCGGCACACCGGAACAGTGTTCCGCAGCGGCCGCCATGGCGCTGGGCAACCTGCTGGGCCTGGTCTGCGACCCGGTGGCGGGTCTGGTGGAAGTCCCCTGCATCAAGCGGAATGTCGTTGGTGCCGTGAATGCCGTCTCCTGCGCCAATATGGCGCTGGCCGGGGTGGACTACGCCATCCCCTGTGACGAGGTTATTGACGCCATGGGCCGCGTCGGAAGCCTGCTCTCCCCCGACCTCCGCGAGACCGGCCAGGGCGGCCTTGCCGCAACGCCCACCGGCATCCGCATTGCCGAGCAGCTGGCGGAAGAAACGTAAAAACGAAAAGACGTACTTTTTTCAAAGGCGAAAATAAAATTCTGAAAAATCCAAAGAAAATTTCAAAAAACCGTTGACAAAACCCCTCCTCAGTGATAAAATACATCATGTTCCGACCGGAACGTATGCGTTGGTAGCTCAGCTGGATAGAGTGACTGACTACGAATCAGTAGGCCGGGGGTTCGAGTCCCTTCCATCGCACCAAACCATGAAAATCCGAACCTTTTCTCGATAGGAGAAGGGTTCGGATTTTTTGTTTTCTTCGGAAAGCAAAATGAAGGCTCCTTCCCGACGGCTGTGTGTCCAAAACCTTATCAGAAGAACCGTATAACAAAAGTCACAACTGTAAAGGTGCCGTAAGGCAGAAAGGACACAAACATGAAGTACGATGCAAGAGCCTGCCATTTCAACATGGATACCGGCTGCGTGGAGCTGCTGCTCCGGGATGGGAGAATGATCTCCATTGACTGCACCGGGGTCGAGGACGCGCTGGACGTGACCATGGCGCAGAGGTCAGAGTTAGACTATCTCGTCTATAATGACCCGCTTGGCTATGCGGATTTGATTCTGAACGGCAATCTAGAAGAATACTTGAAAAACGTAACCGGGAGCCATGGCTTAGAAGATTAAGAATAGCAAAACAGGGCGTATCTCTTTTTATGGGATGCGCCCTGTTCTTTTATGCCTGTTTTTTCTGTGCTTCTGCAAACATCCGGGCAATCTCCGTGCCGGATTCCTGCATTCCGCGATTCATCCACTCATGTACCCAGCCATATAGCATATAGCCGATGGCAGAATTCAGATAAGCCAACCCGTTGGGGATCTCCGGCGAACGGTCAAAATAGCCGAGGATCGTTTCCAGCATGATATTGGAAAGCCCTGCATGATACAAAGCCAAGTAAAATTCGGAGTGCTCTTTGTAAAAATCCAGCAGACTGATGAGCCATAAGTTCTCTGGACCCGGTGTGCCATCAGGATGCTCTTGATCAAATTTTGTTTTCCATTCATTGGTCAGGCGCACAGATTCCTGCTGTAATACGTCCTCTTTGCTTGCGAAATTGCGGTAAAAGGATGCCCGCCCGACCCCGGCAGCATCCACCAACGCCTGAATGCTGATGGAGGCAAACTCCTGCGTTTCCATCAATTCCAGCAGCGCGGACAGGATGTGCTGCCGGACATAGGTGTTCTTTTCCTGATTGTTCATGTTCTTCATGGGATGATACAAACGCCCTTCTTTGTCTCATTTCGGCTGAGACGATTGACTCAGCACTGTTTTGATGATACACTCGTCCCACCAAAAAGTCAAGGAGGTTTTTATGACAATGACTTCAAAACGAATCATCTTACTTGCCGTCATTATTGCAGTGGGTTTTGTATTGGGACGTTTGGCAGTTCGAGAAGTGTTGAATCTGCTGCTGGGCGGCACGCTGTTTGGAGGGAATATTCTGTGAAAACACTGAAATGGGGATTGCTTTATACAGCTGCATTTCTTGCAGCGTTTGTCGGCTCTGCTTTGCTTAAACTGAACAGCGACCCGACCCACGGCAAATACAACACCCGTTGGGATGAAACGATCGGCAAGGCATACACCGATTTGCCTTATGGAGAGGGTGCCGCCAACAAATTTGATCTTTATGTACCGGCAGACAAAAGTCAGGATGCATACGGTCTTGTGGTCTATCTCCACGCCGGTGGGTTTACCAGCGGAGACAAAGCCGGTGATGCCGAGATGCTGAAATGGCTGTGCAGCAAAGGCTATGTGGCGGCAGGAATCAACTACACATTGTTTACGGAAGAAAACCCGGATGCCAGCGTATACAGCCAGTCGGAGGAGATCAAAGCCGCCATGCCCTATGTGGTTGCAGCAGCCGAAAAACTGGGGTATAAGCTTGACCGGATGGCGATTGCGGGCGGCAGCGCAGGCGGATGTCTTGCGCTGATCTATGCCTACCGGGATGCCGACACCTCGCCGCTTCCGGTCAGAATGGTATTTGAAGCAGTCGGCCCCGGCAGCTTTCATGTGGAGGATTGGGGCATCTTCGGTCTCGACCAAAGCCCGGAGGCCGCCGCAGGACTGTTCAGTGTAATGTCCGGTCAGGCGCTGACCCCGGAGGATATCACATCCGGTGCCTATCTGGATGCAGTCAAACCGATCTCTGCTGACCGCTGGGTCACAAAGGATACGGTGCCCTCTGTCCTCTGCTACGGCGCACACGACAAGATGCAGCCCTTTGCCGCATCCAAGCCGCTGGTCGCCGCACTGGAAAAGAACGGCGTAGATCACCGGCATTTCGTAGCGGAGCATTCCGGTCACGGACTGCAAAATGACAACAAGGCCTATCTGGAGTATCTGGATGCTGTGGTGGAATATCTGGACAAGTACATGAAGGACTAACTCTGTATGAAAGGAACCGTTTAGGAGGCTATCATGCAAAAGAATGATCTTCTTGTAGTGGCAATTATGATAATTGCCGCTGGCATTTCGGGCGCAATATGCGGAAAGCTGCTGTTGGATAACATTATATGAGAAAGAAAAAATATCATGAAGAACGGAATATTTGTTCTGGTGTTTCTTGCCAGCGCATTGACAAGGATCTTTCTGCTGGGAAGTGCACCGGAGCGACTGGTAAAGTCGCTGGGACAAGATCTGACCTGCGCGGTTTTCAGCGACCAGAACTATGAAAACGAGAACGGAAACCAGTACGACCTGTATATTCCTGCCGGACTGGACAGGACGCAGGATCAGAATTTGATCCTCTATATCCACGGGGGTAGCTTCAACTCCGGTTCAAAAGCTGATGGCGAAACATGGTGCAGATACTATGCCGCACAGGGGTACATTACAGCATCCGTGGATTACACTCTGCAGATGCACGGAAAAGATGCGTCCGTTTATCAGATGAACAAAGAAATTGAAAATGCAGTCCGGGCGATCCGGCAAAGGACGGAGGAACTGGGATATCATATTGCAGGAATGGCTCCGTTTGGTGTGTCCGCAGGCGGGACCTTGGCGATGAATCTGGCTTATAACGGGAATTCTGCGATTCCGGTCAGATTTGTTTTCCAAGTAGCTGCCCCCACATACTTTGAACCATCCGAGTGGACCCTGCTCATGAAGGTAGACAAGCTCGCATCGGAACACGACTTTTGCAAGATGATGACCGGAAAGGAATTGGAGGATTATACACAGGAGATCCAGAAGATCTCTCCGGCAGGCATCGTGAGCGATGATTCTGTGCCTTCACTGATCGCCTATGGCCGGATCGACCATTGCGTCCCCGTGAACCAAAAAAATTATCTCATGGAAGCGTACCTTTTTCACGACGTTCCATACGACTATATCGAATTTCCGAAGTCCAACCATGGGATGTATAATGATCCGGATAAGCTGCAGGAATTTCTGGAAAAATCCTTGGAATATGCCGAGCGTTATTTTGCAGCTTGACCCGCATGAACTGCTGCGGAGGAATTGTGTCAATTTGACACAATTCCTCCTCGTCCGTTCTAAGCAGGGTTTGGGGTGGAACCGCGTTTGCGCAGCGCAGCGGAGCAATGAAAGCCCCAGTGGGGCTTTTAAGCGGCAGCGCGGTCTGCGACAGCAGATGGAGGGGCGTTGCCCCGACAAGTTCGACAAATGTTTCCGAATTGTTAAGGCGCAAAAATAAGTAGAGGGATTCTGCTCATGTAAGGGGGGCGCCGGTTGCTCCGAACGAAGTTCCTGCCCCTGTTTGTGCAGCGGCATTGTCCGGCTCGCCCACAGAAAGTGTGAGGTCATGGCACGGTAGAGAGGAATTGTTTCTCCCATAAGAATACGCAGTTTGGTACATCGGATATATAACAAAGAAAAAACAGGGTGCGCCCTGCCGGACGCACCCTGCAAAAATCCACATACGATAGCGATATGTATAACAGGGCGTTCCCCGTCGGGAACGCTCTGTTTTTCTTTGCTGGTGGTGTGATGAGCCTGCTCTGCCTGCCATGCAGCAAATTCTCTTTGCCCTTCCTCGCTGTTCCAGCAGGCAAGGATGGCCGGGTAGAATGCCCGTGCCAGACGGTCGATGGCTTCATCGGGGTAGGGGGAAGTGTTTGTGGACTTTTTCTTTTTGTTCAAACGCACGCTCCTTTGATCGTCCCACCGTGGCAAAGCTGGGCGAGAAAATCAAAGTTCCAATTTTTATCAGGCGCAAGGGCGCGGATGCTTTCCACCCTGCACTTGCGGCTGGTGGCTCGTTGATGGCTTACAAGTGCCTGTCGTTATGCCGTTTTAGAGGATTCACCGCTGGATTCTGCAAGAACTTCGTCCAGCGTTTTCAAAAATTCAAGATGAGGTTTCAAGGCAAAGCGGAGAACTTTGACCTGTTCCGGATGCGTAAGAAGTTTCGGGTTCAAGTCGAACGTAATCTCCCAACTCTTTCGCATGAGAGATTCAGCATTGTGGAGCCGGTAGTACAGTTCGAGAAACTTTTGGGGAACATCATAGCTTTCATCAATGGTGTTGCTGGCGGCTTTCTCTGCCTGCTTCACCGTTACTTTGTTAGGCTTGACTTTCTTCGGCTTCGGCACATAATTCTTGACTTCCTCAAAAATTTCAGCCTGTTCTTCGGGCTTGGCCTTGCCGAGATTTTCGAGAAGATAATCGGGAATGTGCAGTTCCTCGCGGAAGAACCGATCACGGAAACCGGGAGACAGTTCATCCGCAACGTCAACGCCGTGGGCATAGTATTCTGCACGGCGGACTGAGCTTGCGCTGCTGTGATTTTCCTGTGCAATGCGCTCACAGGTTTTCATGGGCTTCTGGTTGTGTTCAGATTGAACACTGCCAGATTTCTTTGCAGTATGCTGATTACCGCGAAACGCCTCGGTGCGCTTTTCAGAGGAATACTGCTTGCCCATCAGAAACTTCTTCTGCTCCGGCGTGAGATTGCGCCGCCCCAACTGGTTCTTACAAATCCAAGCGAGGACTTCTTCCCGGCTTTCAAACGGGAGCGGCATGGTGGAGAAATAAATCTCTGGGTGCTTTTGGAGGATTGCATAACGATTGTGTCCATCAACAAGGGTGTTGTTCCAAACAATCAAAGGAGAGATCAGCTTGCCCTCTTTGAGGATATTTTCTTCAAGCTGCTTAAATTCATCATCGGTCAGAGGAGGAATCTGGGACTGGAACTCCGGGTCAATTTTCAGATTGATCATACGCACACTCCTTTATCTCTCCTGCCGCGTCTGTTCTTCCTCCCGGAAAAAGGACGCAACATTCTGTTTTGCCGTTTGCAGTTTGAGAAGTTCTTCTTTCGCTTCTTTGTACTGCTCGTAGAACTTCGCCTTTTCGGATGCCAGCTGCGCATACTCGGCTTCCAGCTTTTTCGGGCTGGGCAGCTTTGTGATGTTGTTTGCCTTGAAATAGGCTGCTGCCGCCCGGTACGCTGTCAGCTCTGCACGATGCTGCTCCTCAAAGGCTGCGGGTCGTTTTGCAGATTTTAACTGCTGTGCGATGTTCTTGGTGCTGGCGTAGGTTGCGATGTGGTAGCGCAGCTCTTTGTTGACCTTCATGCGGCCTTCGAGATCTTTCACCACCGCCAGCGAGTCGTGATACTTGGTTTCCAGTTCGGTGATGCGCTGGTTCAGGGCGTCCTCGTCGGTCAAGTCCTTTTCCTGCAGAAGCTTCACGGTCTGTGCCATAACTTTGAGATTGTGTTTCGTGAGCCAACGCTTATAGCCGATGCCCTTGCCCTCGGTCATCCTCGACTGGATGTCGATCAGTTTCCCGATGGTATCCTGCTTGAACTGCGCCTTGGGTTTGCGTTCGGCGTTTGCCTGCAACGTGACAAACACTGCCGCCTTATCGAACTTGTCACCGAGATGTTTCGCTCGGATAAACTTTGTTCTTCCAGCAGGTAGATAACTTAGGCACCCACGGCTTTCCTTGACGGCAATACCATACTGCTGCAAGAGCCTGTCGGAAAAATCTTCAAAGCTCGTGGCACGGTACAGCACTGAAGAAATCTGTTTCCGCAGGGTATCTTTTACGGTTTCAAACTTCTTCTGCCGGGGCTGCTGTCCGGCTACGGTAAGGGCGGCGTTTGCAAGGTCGAGCTTCTGCTGCCCACGCCTGCGCGCCCAATACTCCGCTTCGCTTACGCGCTCTTTCGAGCCGTTGAGAAGGTCAATCTGGTACAGTCCGGCACCCTCGCACAGCTCCATGACCTCGACACGCAAATGCCGCATGGTCTGGGCTGTGCTGGAGTGTTTCATGCCCTCTAGCCAGTCGCGGGGCTTCTGCATATAGGGCTTGCGCTCCACCTCTCGTGTTCGGATGCTGCCGATCACGATGTGGACGTGGATGTTTCCCGAACGGTTATGCCCATCCGGGTGAGTGCAGACGATGGCGGGATGACCGGGGAAGTTCTCTTCGCAGAATTTCAGGCCGAGAGCCTGTGCGGTTTCCATGGTCAAGCCATTGTCGGCTGCATCGCGTGGGTCAAAGCTGATGATATACTGGTGGCTCTTGATATCACCATGCTGGGTGTTCTTGCAATACTTGCGGTTTGCCAGCAGACAGGCCGTTGCGAATGAGAAATCGCCACACTCAAGGGTATCGAGGATGTACGATTCTCGCAGCATGGGTCGGCCTTGCTTGTCCAGAATTACCTTGCCGGAAAATTCATCGTGCTGGTAAACGAGGTACGCTTCGATGGCGGTGTAGTCCGAATTCTTAGAGCTGATATGCTTGAGCGTTGCCATACAGTTCACCCAGAACTTTCTCGGCGTGTAGCCGGAATGCGGTCAGGTCTGCAAGTTCGTCAAGGATTTTCGCCCGGATCTGCTCGGTGTCTGCACCGCCGGAGTTGAAGTGACGTGCAAGTTGGTTGAGGTTGATGCCTACCTTGCTGCACTGGGCAAGCAGGGTAGAAACAGCGGTCAGGGTTTCTTCTCCGCCGCCTGCAACGATGACTGTTTTCTCGATCTTGACGTTGTGGATGGCACGGCGGATAAAAGTGGAGAGGGAGAGATTCAGGAGTTTGCAAGTGAGTTCCAGTGACATTTTTTCCTCCGCTGTCACACGGAACTTGATGACGTGCGTTTTGTTGTTCGGCGTGTCGTGGTGCTGGGAATTGCTAGGAATCGGTTGAACATTCGTTTTGGTCATTGTACCTCCTGTCTGTTCGATAACTCCTCGGTGAAGTTATGTAAGCACGACACGCCGTTGCTGTTCACACCGTCAGGTGCGAACCATGAGCAGGGTTTGGGGCAGGCACGCCCCAACAAGATCACTTCGGAAATGCAGGTGCATTGAAGAAGTGAAGTCCCGATGGAGCACAACATTTTCAAGAATTGAAAATTTGTGGCCACGGGACGGTTCTTGCCCTCTACCGCTGCGCTCAAAATCGTTTCCGGGTAATTGTTTCCGAATTGTTAAGACGCAAAAAAATAAGTAGAGGTTGTGCTGCTCATGGATGGGAATCACCGTTCGCTCCGAACGAAGTTCCTGCCCCTGTTTGTGCAGCGGCGTTGACGGAAAGTCTGTATCACGTCCGGTCGGCTCATGAAATTTTCAAGGTGCGTTTCCCATAAAAGAAAAATACCGCCCATGCAGCATAGCGATGGATTTTGTCGGGTGAATCGGCGGCAAAATGAATCGGATGTGTTGCGGGGCGGTAGATCTTTCAGGGATAATCCACGGTGAGGCAGTGTTCAAAATGAACACAACCACATCTTGTGGATGGGTTTGGACCAATCCACAAAATCAGTGGAATTTACAAGGAAAATACCACGGTATGTTGAATACGTCAAGAGGATTTTGAAAATTTATTGCGGTAAAGCGGGAAAAGTATGACGCATCTTGCGAGTATAGGAAAAATTGACTGGGTATTGGTCTGTATTCCTGTTCAAGGGATGGGCACAGGCAAATCTGATGATAGCAAGGCGACAACGATTTTTGTGCAAAAACATCATTGAGCACTATATGACTGTGCCTTTTTCAAAACAGAAAACCGCCCACGCAGCGCAGCGATGATTTTGTCGGGTGAATCGGCGGCAAAATGAATCGGGTGTGTTGCGGGGCGGTTTTCTTCTTTTGGGGAGGCTCTATGGATACGGCAATCAGCCTAAACTACTTCATTTACCTTCTTTTTCGCTGTTTACAATGGCCTGCACCTTGGTGGGCAGACCGTAGATGCTGATGAAACCGGTGGCATCGCTCTGCTTGTAGTCACCGCCTGCGGCAAAGGTGGCGATGTCTTCCCGGTAGAGGGAGTAGGGCGACCAGACTCCTGCATTGATGAGGTTGCCCTTATACAGTTCCAGACGGACTTTGCCGGTGACGTACTCCTGCGTGGAGGTGACGAAAGCACTCAGAGCCTTGCGCAGAGGGCTGAACCACTGGCCGTCGTAAACCAGCTCGCCAAAGGTGATGGCCAGCTCGCGCTTCTTGTGGGCAGTCAGCTTGTCCAATGTCAGGGTCTCCAGCACTTCATGCGCCTTGTACAGAATGGTGCCGCCGGGGGTCTCGTAGACGCCGCGGCTCTTCATGCCCACCAGACGGTTCTCCACCACGTCGTACAGGCCGATGCCGTTGCGTCCGCCAATCTCGTTGAGCTTTGCAATGATGGCGGCGGGCTTCAGCTTCTCGCCGTTCAGAGCCACCGGCACGCCCTGTTCAAATTCCAGCTCCACAAACTCGGACTTGTCCGGGGCAGTCTTGGGGCTGACGCCCAGCTCAAGGAAGCCGGGTTTGTCGTACTGCGGCTCGTTGCCCGGATCTTCGAGGTCAAGGCCCTCATGGCTCAGATGCCACAGGTTCTTGTCCTTGGAGTAGTTCGTCTCGCGGCTGATCTTCAGCGGGATGTGATGAGCCTCGGCGTAGTCGATCTCTTCATCGCGGCTCTGGATATCCCACTCACGCCACGGGGTGATGATCTTCAGGTCGGGTGCAAAGTGCATGATGGCCAGCTCAAAGCGCACCTGATCGTTGCCCTTACCGGTGCTGCCGTGGCAGACCGCATCCGCACCCTCGGCACGGGCAATCTCCACGACGCGCTTTGCCAAAATCGGGCGGGCAAAGCTGGTGCCCAGCAGATAGCCCTCATAATCGGCTCCGGCCTGCATGGTAGGGATGACGTAGTCCTCCACGAACTCGTCGGTCAGGTCTTCGATGTACAGCTTGGATGCGCCACTTGCCTTCGCACGCTCCTCCAAACCGTCCAGTTCACCCTTCTGTCCCACATTGCCGCACACGGCAATGACTTCGCAGTTGTTATAGTGCTCTTTCAGCCACGGGATGATGATGGACGTATCCAGACCGCCGGAATATGCCAGCACGACCTTTTTGACCTCAGACATAGGAACTGCCTCCGTTCAAACCAACTTTATATACTTTTCTATTTCCCTCGTGCAATTTCAAGATTGCAGTGTCATTATACAGGCACTTAGAAAATGTGTAAAAAGTATTCTGCATATAGCGGCGATATAAAAGCAGTATTTCACAGCAGGACTTTCTGAACCTATAATAACAGTTGGAAATAAACAGAAAGAGGGTCTTTTTGATGGCTACGATATTTCCAAGAGAAGAAAAAGCAGAGGCACTGTTCGGGGAGATCCTGAAAAATCCGGAAGCCTGCCGCCGTCTGATGGATACCTTCAACGATTCGCTGGACATGGCAGACGTACTGGATGCGCCGACGCTGAGTGCACAACAGTTTGCTGCGGCATTATTCGATGCCTACGAGAACAAGGATCTGTCTGCATTTCTGATGGCGCTCTGTCAGCACAGTATGTTTGATCTGCTGCGGAATGCGGCATTGATCCCCTTTAAGTTCAATGCGGACGGCCAGCCGAACCCGGTGATTCTGACGGATGATGCCGGCGTTCTTTTGCCGGACAATAAGTTTGCAGTCAATAAAAAGCTATATGATCGGTTTGTCCGGGTGTTCCAGAAGCAGGAAAAGGTGAAAATGTACCTTGCCAGCGGCTACTGCAAGTATCACGGCTACGACGAAGGCTCTATGGATGTGGTGGAGTACCACTATAACCAGCATCTGGGGCTGCTGCTGATTTACGAACTGCCGGACACCGTAAAGCAGAAGGTGACCGAAGCCGAAGCCTATTCCACCGTCTGGGACATCCAGATGAAGCTGCAGCACGCACTGCCCCGTTCCGTGGTCTACTATGGACAGGACACGCTGAAGGACGGCGGCACCCGCTACGATGAACTGGGCGTTTTTCTGCCGCTGGAGCACTTTGCTGACCGGCTGGAACGCCATGTAGAAACGGCTACCAAGATCGTTTACGGGGAGTAAGCTCTCCTACAAACGAACTCCCTTTATAAGTGCATCACACAGCAAAACAAAACGCAGCGAACCTTCTGACGGCTCGCTGCGTTTTGCATTATAGAGGGGAGAATGGAAGGCATTGCACCTCAGGTGCAATAACGGAATGTCTTATCGGTGATGATGCGGGCAAAGATCAGACCCAGCGGCAGCGCCACGATGATGAGGATGGCGTTTGCAAACCATGTGGCAGAATCCGTCAGGGACAGGATGCCCAGATTATAGATGGCGCGGTAGAAATACAGCCCCGGCACCATGATAACAATGGACGGAACCGTGACAGAGATGCGGGGATAACCTGCGGCGCTCTTCAGGCAGGATGCCAGCAGGCCGGCCAGCAATGCGCCCAGAAACGCCGCTACGGCAGGCGGGAACCCTGCAAGGCTTACCAGCTCCAGCCGGAACGTGTTCGTCACCGCACCGATGAGCGCGGCGCAGACTGCCAGATTCCGGGGGCTGTTGAACATCAGCGAAAAGCCGAACACACCGCCAAAGCTCGTCAGCAGCCGGAACAGGATCTCTTCCGGGAGCGTCAGGCTCAAAGCCGGGAACTGCACCGGCTGCAAATGCAGCAGCAGTGCCATGATCCATGCCGTCATGGTCGCCACCAGAATGATAAGGACGGCGTAAGCCAGACGCTCCAGCCCGGAGCGCATATCCAGCTTGGCAAGGTCGATGCCGCTGGTGATGAACGGAAAGCCCGGAATGATGAAGAGCATGGAGCAGATATATCCCGCCTCGTGCTGCGCCGATACGGCAAACAGCACCTCGGCCAGCTTCAGCAGGACGGCATACACGAGGCTCGCCGAACAGACCGAAGCTGTGATGCCCAGAAACAGAGTGAAGTGGTGCTTTGTCAACTTGCACCGTACAAAGTTGCCGATGCCCGCGCCACAGAAGGCACATAGCATCTCAACGATGCCGCCGCCCAGCAGAAAGGTGAAGCAGCCGCAGGCCAGTGCGGCTGCAAAGCCCAGCGCAACCGGCGAATACAAGCCGTGGATACGCTCGATCTCGTCGAGGTGGCTGTGCAGTTCTTCGCCGGTCATAAATTTGCCCTCCCGGTCGAAGTCGCTGACGAAATGCTCCAGCCGGTTCAAGCGGGAGGTGTTCACGCCCGTGTTTGTCAGACAGAGCGACTGGGTATAACACTGGTCGCCATCAAAGCAGGTGAACTCAATGGACAACAGGCCGATATCTGCTGTCGTTGTGACACCCAGCTCCCGCGAAAGGGTGTTCATGGAGCTTCGGACGCGCCATGCGCCGGTGCCGCATTCCAGCAGCATCAGCCCGGTGCGGCCAATGACGGAGGCTTTTTCCACAAGTCCCGCCTCGGTAATGGGGTTGCCCTTACTGGCGGACGCATAATCGTGCCAGTAGACTTCCATGTGATTTTTGATGATCTCGCTTTGCCGCTGTCCCATACCGGAAAGCCTCCTTTTTGATATGGGAATGTTGCAGTCCTTTAAGACTGCGGTGCTATTATAAGGGAAATTGCAGGATGGGTAAAACGTATCTTGAATATGCCGACAATATTCGGTTGGTATTGCAAACAAGAAAAGACATTGCGTTTTTGTCCGTTCTGCGATAGGATGATAAAAAAGCCATCGGGAGGAATCCGCTATGACCTTACAGCAGCTTCGTTACGCTACCGCTGTAGCCGACACCGGCACCATCAGCCGGGCGGCACAGCAGTTTTTCATCGCACAGCCCAGCCTGACCAATGCCATCCGGGAGTTGGAACAGGAAGTTGGACTGACTATTTTTCACCGCACCAATCGGGGTGTGGCTCTGACCCCGGAGGGAGAGGAGTTTCTGGGATATGCCCGGCAGGTGCTGGCCCAGATGGAACTCATCGAGGAAAAATATCTCGGCTCAGCTCCGGTCAAGCATCAGTTCTGCGTGTCGGCCCAACACTATTCCTTTGCCGTGGAAGCCTTTGTGGAGTTGCTGAAAGAATACGGCGGAGAGGAATATGATTTCCGCATTCGGGAGACGCAGACCTATGAGATCATTGAGGATGTTGCAAAGCTGCGCAGTGAGGTGGGCGTACTCTATTTGAACAACGACAATGAAACCGTTCTGCGCAAGGTCATCCGGGAACACGATTTGACTTTCACGCCGCTCTTCACCGCAAAGCCCCATGTGTTCGTCAGTGCATCTAGCCCGTTGGCGCAGAAAAAGGCTTTGACACTGGACGATTTGAAGCCCTACCCACGCCTTTCCTATGAGCAGGGGGAGCACAATGCGTTCTATTTTTCGGAGGAGATTTTGAGCACTCTGGACAGCAAAAAGGACATTCTGGTGCGTGACCGCGCAACACTGTTCAATCTGCTGATCGGTCTGGATGGTTATACCATTTGCAGCGGCGTCATCAGCGAAACACTCAACGGTCCGAACATCCGTGCCGTGCCGCTGTTGGTAGATGATTCCATGCAAATCGGCTATCTGACCCACAAACAGGTGCAGCCCGGACGATTCGGAAAACAGTATATTGAGATTCTGAAAAAGTATACGGAGCAAGTATAGCTTCAAGCTATGTCAAACCGTCTGCATTTCGTATTTTACACAAATCAACTCCTGCGGTATACTGTTGCCATCAAGCAACGAGTACTGAAAATTGACGTATAGAGAGGGTTTTACGATATGGCAGAGTTGAAATCACCGTTCCGTTATGACTTTGTGGGCAGCTTCCTGCGCCCCCAGCACTTGAAAGAGGCACGTGCCCAGTTCAAGGCTGGCGAGATCGACCATGCTGCGCTGACCGCGGTGGAAAATGAGGAAATCACCCGCCTCATCGAGAAGCAGAAGCGTGCTGGTTATCACGCCATCACCGATGGCGAGTTCCGCCGCAGCTACTGGCATCTGGACTTCATGTGGGGCTTCCACGGCATTGAGGAAGTGGAACTGGATCACGGCTACTTCTTCCACGGTGAGGAGACTACCCACGGTTCCATTAAAGTGAGTGGTAAGATCAGCGGTGAGAACCACCCTTTTGTAGAGCACTACAAATTTGTTAAGCAGTTTGAGGATGAGAATTGCATCGCCCGCCAAACTATGCCTGCCCCGGCGCAGCTGCTGGCCGAACTGTACCGCGAGGACAACGGTAAAAACACGGATACTGTTTACCCTGACCACGAACAGCTGATTCAGGATATTGCTGTCGCCTACCGCACCGTCATTCAGGAGTTGTATGCCGCTGGCTGCCGCAATATCCAGTTTGACGACTGCACATGGGGCATGATCGGAGACCCGAATTACCAGAACTTCCTCAAGGAGAGCAATACCAAAGTGGAGGATGTAGCCGCAGAGTACCTGCGTCTGAACAATTTGGCACTGGAAAACCGCCCGGAGGGTCTGACGATCACCACTCATGTCTGCCGTGGCAACTATCATTCCACTTGGGCCAGCGAGGGCGATTACTTCACCGTTGCTCCCTTCCTGCTGGCACAGGAAAATGTGGATGCGTTCTATCTGGAATTTGACGATGCGCGTTCCGGCAGCTTTGAGCCGCTGAAGTATGTGGCCGATGGCAAAAAAGTGGTGCTGGGTCTTGTCACCACCAAATCTCCCCGACTGGAAAATAAGGATACCGTCATCGCCCGCATTCATGAGGCAGAGAAGTACATTCCTCTCGACCGTCTCTGCCTCAGCCCGCAGTGCGGCTTTGCATCCTGTGAGATCGGCAATAAGCTGACCGAGCTGGAACAGTGGAACAAGCTCAAACTGGTCAAGGAAATCGCCGAGACCGTCTGGGGTAAATAAGAAGTATGACCGGCAGTTCTTAGAAAACAGAGAACTGCCGGTTTTTAATATAAATTCATCTTGCAATCTTCCGCAAAATATGATATATAGATTATACGAAACATTGTTTTGAAAGAACGCTCCACCGTTCAATGATGTATAAATAGGAGGTGTCCGCCATGACCGCTGTGATCTACGCCCGCTATTCTAGTGACAATCAGCGCGAAGAATCCATCGAGGGTCAGATCCGTGAATGTACGGCGTATGCCGAGAAAAACGATATCACTATCGTCAAGCACTACATTGACCGTGCCATCTCTGCCAAGACGGATAATCGCCCTCAATTCCAACAGATGATAAAGGACAGCGACAAGAAGCTGTTTGACATTGTGCTGGTCTGGAAGCTGGACCGTTTTGCTCGGAACCGCTACGACAGTGCCCGGTATAAGACCCAACTGAAGAAGAACGGCGTCAAGCTCATGTCTGCCACCGAGATCATCTCCGAGGGGCCGGAGGGCATTATTCTGGAATCTGTGCTGGAAGGTTATGCCGAGTATTATTCCGCTGACCTTGCCGAGAAGGTCGTGCGTGGACAGACCGAGAACATCCTGAAAGGCCGCTGCAACGGTGGCCGTGGAACCTTTGGGTACACGCTGGATTCCGAGCGGAAGTTCCACATCGACCCTCTCACCTCGCCTTTTGTGCTTGAATCGTTCAAGAAGTACAATGAAGGCTCCACTATGAAGGAGATTCGGGACTGGCTGAACGAAAACGGCATCAAGAACCCGGTGGGCGGTGCATTTACTTATAACAGCGTTGAACATATGCTCAAGAACCGGCGGTACATCGGAGAACTGAAATTCCGGGATGTGGTCGTGCCGGATGCTATCCCGCCCATCATTCCACTGGAACTGTTTGAGGATGTGCAGAAGAAAATCGCCAAAAACAAAAAAGCCCCTGCCCGTAGAAAGGCAGAGGATGACTATCTGCTCACCATCAAGCTGTTCTGCGGCTACTGTGGGGCGTTGATGTTTGGCGAAAGCGGCACAAGCCGGACGGGTGAAGTCCACCGCTACTATAAATGTGCCACTGCCAAAAAGCACAAGGGCTGCAAGAAAAAGACCGTCCGCAAACAGTGGCTGGAAGATTTGGTAGTCAACCAGACCATGCAGCTTGTGAAAGACGATGCCGCTATGGAATCCATCATCGCCAAGGTGATGGAACTGCAAAATAAGGAGAACACCAACATTCCACTCTATGAGAAGCAGCTTCGGGATGCGGAATCTGGTATCCAGAATATGCTGAACGCGATTCAAGCTGGAATCCTGACCAGTTCCACCAAGGAGCGGCTGGAGCAGCTGGAAGAAACCAAGCGTGAGCTTGAAGCCCGCATTGCGGAAGAAAAGCTGGCGAAGCCGAAAGTGACCGAAGAATTCATTCGGTTCTGGCTGCTGCGGTTTCGCAAGCTGGACATGAGCCTGAAAGACCAGCGGCAGGCGCTGGTGGATACGTTTATCAATGCGATTTATCTGTATGATGATAAGGTTTTGATAACTTTTAATTATAAAGAAGGAACACAGACCGTCACCTTTGGAGAAGCGACAGAAGTTGCATCCGAGGGAAATGGTTCGGATTTGGATTGCTTTACTGCACCAGAAAATGCCGTGAAATCGAAAGATTTCATGGCTTTTTTGTTTTGTAAGCCATGGGTGCACGGTTTCTGCACGGTTTTTGCACGGTCGGTGTTATCCATGTCCGATTATGTAGGGCACTGTATTGCATTGCAATCAGTGCCCTTTTTTGCATCAGGTGAGCAGTGCTAAGCGGAGCTTTGCCTTCATTTCTGGGTCGGCATCCTTTAGCAATTCCAATAGAGCCGTCATGGAGATGGTGGGTTCGCCTGCGGCGGGTACAGCCTGCGGGCTGGGGGTGTCGGGCTTGGCATAGAAGCCGCTTTCAAACTTCTTGCCCAGCTCTACACGGGAGGACTGCTGGATATGGGCGTAGGTGTTCACCAGCATATCTGCACTGGCGTGTCCTGTGGTCCCCTGCACCGCCTTGATGTCGCCGCCGGAGATCATCAACTGATAGGTGGCACTGGAGTGACGCAGCCCATGAAAGACGATACGCGGGAACTCTGGGTGTGCGTCCTGCCATTTCAGGAACTTCTTGCGGATGAGCACCGGCTCCACCGCCAGACCGTTGGGCAGCCGCAGCAGCATACCACTGTTGCGGTATCGCTCCGGGTCAAGGGCTTCTTCCCGTTTCAGGCGTTCCAGCCACTGTTTCAGCTCCTCCCGCAGGGCGGCGGTCATAAAGATGGTGCGGCAGGAGGCTTCGGTCTTGGTGTCCTTCAGGATGAGGGAGGTCTTGCTGCCCTCCAGCTTGTCCGGGAAGATGCGGAGGATGCAGCCCTTGTCCACCTGTGCCAGCGTGTCCTTCTGCACCCGCTGCATGGAACGGTTGACGGTGAAGGTGCCCATGCCGTTGGCAGCATCGAAGTCGATGTCCTCCGGGGTCAGACCTGCCACCTCCCCTTCCCGCAGCGCGCCCACCAGCGTCAGGTGCACCGCCAGATGCAGGATGGGGTCCTCCATGCTGTCCAGTGCTGCCCGCATCTCCTCCACCTCCCAGATGCTGCGCTCTTGGGTGGTCTTTTTGGGTGCTTCCACCGGGACGGGGCTTTTGATGAGGATGCCCCACTCCACCGCCAGCAGAAAGGAATTGTGCAGAAGCTGGTGGACCTCATGGAGGGTAGTGCCGGAGAGGGTGCGCTTCTGCTGCTTGGGCGAGAGGTCTCGCCGCTTGCCGCCCACATACTGCCCACAGGGGGTCTTGCTCAGGGTGTCGTATAGGGCTTCGATGTGGTAGGGCCGCAGCTTCTGCATCTGCATCTCCCCGATATAAGGGATGATGAGGTTTTGGATGAGCGCCAGATTGGATTGGTAGGTCTTGGGTGCCCACTTGTGCTTGCTGCACTGCTTGGGCAGCCAGTCCATCAGGAACTCTGCCACCGTCACGGTGGACGGGATCAGGAAATTGCCGGTCGCCAGTTCATGCTCGATCTGCTTCTGGCGTTTGACCGCCTCCTCTTTGGTGGGAAAGCTTTCCCATTTGTCGCAGCTCTTGCCGTGCTCGTCCTGATAGGTGTAGCGGACGCTGTAAGAGCTGCCACGTTTCGTGATATATGCCATAGATTTGCCTCCTTATCAAGCTGCCCGGTAGAGCCACGCATCGAAGCTGTCTTTCGGGACGCGGATGCTTCCGCCTGCCCGCAGGACACGGAACTCGGTGGTGCTGTTGCACAGGTTGTAGGCGGCACGCTGGCTGATGGCCAGCATCTGTGCGATTTCCTTTACCGTGTACACCAGCTTCGGGGCTTTCGGGCTGTCAGTCGGAGACTTGACGGCATTGGTTCGAGTGACCACCTCCATTGTAGCCGGATCAGAGTCCGACTGCAAGAACTTTTTCGTATAATCTGAAGATTTCACATTCTCGTACATTTTATCACACATAGGCATTTCTCCTTACTTATCATGGCGCATCGCAGGCTCCTGCGTGCGGTCCTCATAAAATCGAATGACCTCCGGCGGGATGCTGTCCAGCGTTTTCAGGGCGGCTTCATAGTCCTGCCGCAGCTTGGCATCCTCCAGACGCTTCAAGACGCTCCCTTCCTTCGCTTTGTCCAGCGATGCAGAGAGCGTCTTGTTCTTCGCTTTCAGCTTTTCGTTTTCGGCAGCGGTCTTGGTGAAGGCTACGTTGTACTTCCGCAGTTGATCCTTCATCCGTGCCACGTTGGGGATATAGCTGTCCAGCACCTTGCTGATCTCCGCCGCACGGCTCTTGCCGTTGAACGGGTTAATACCTGTCAATAGGGCATCCAACTGCTCCTTTTGCTTGGTCAGTTGGGTCATCTCCTTGAAGATGCGGGGCGGGATATGCTCTCGTCCGGTCTGGCTGGCACTTTCGCCACGCTCCAAGTCCGGGTAACGCTTGACCATGTGCTGCCAGAAATCGTCCTGCCACTTCACAAGGTTCTTGCGGTTGCCGATGATCTCCTTGGCGCTCAGCCGTCCATCGGCGGTCAGGGGCACGAAGCAGAGGTGCAGGTGGGGCGTTTTCTCGTCCATGTGGACGACTGCGGAGAGAAAGGTATCCGGGCTTTGCTTGCTCTCCAAGAATTTCAAGGCATACTCAAAGTACGCCTTGATCTCGCTGCGCGACTTGCCTTTGAAGAACTCCGGGCTGGCGGTGACAAGCGCCTCCACCACTCGCACGCTGTCCTTGCGGACACGGCAGTGGGCGGCGGCTATCATACGGTCAGCTTCTTCCCGGTATCTGCCCTGCGGCTGCACCAGATAGAGGTTGTAGCGGCTCCGGCTCACATCAATATCCGGGTTGCTGGCGTACTGCTCTTTGGTGCGCTCGTTGTGGGCTTCGATGGGGCTGATGGCAGGCCCTTTGTACTTTTTGAACCTTAAAATGCCGTATTGGGCTTTCATAGATCACGCTCCTTCTTGAGGTGTACAAAAAATCTGTACGGACTTCAAATAACCCGTACGGTCTGTACGGCGTACGGCAACATAAAATATACACGATGATGCGTTTTAATTTGTTTCTGCTTGCCGTACGGGTGCGTACAAGTACAGACCGTACAGGTTGTACGAACTTCTTCCGTGAAAAAATGCACTTTTTACGGACATGGGTGGACAAGCGGCTCAATGCCCACGAAACCACGCACCCTGCGGCCACCGGGCAGGTAGATGTTGTTGGTGGCTTCAAGGTTATAGCGGCGGTCATTCTGACGCAGCTCTGCGCTGAAACGGATGGCCGATACGCTGTGACAGGCGTTGTCCTCGCACCACAGTTTGTATATTTCATAGAAGTCCTTGGAGCTGATGGAATAGTCCGCCTTGAAGCGGAAATAGCCCTCGGACTCCATAAAGTCGATGACATTGTTGCTGCTGCGCTTGATGGTGTCCACGTTGGCAGCAGCTTTGGGGCTGACCGTGAAGCGGAAGTTATTCTGCACCAACCGGTGCAGCCCTTCCAGACACCACAGCAGGATGCCCTCCATCTCGGCGCACATCTTCTCCACAAGGAAAGGGTCGTCCGTGCGGTCGGCAGGCTTGTCCTTGGTGGTCAGGATAAGCTGGCGGCGAAAGAAACCGTCCGAATGGTCGTACAGCGAAGTCAGCGCACCGTTGCCGAAGCAGAGGAACCGGGCGTAGATGTCCCGCTGGTAGCTCTGGACACCCTTGCGCTCCAAGTCCAGCTTGGCTTCGGCGGTCACGATGGTCTTGATATAATTTGTTTTAGGCAGGGCGTTCATGTCCATGTCGTCATCGATCATCAGCAGGCGGCGTTCCAGATCGGCGCGGGCAAAGCGGTTGTTCTCAACCTTTTGGACGCTGCCGTTGCTGGCAGCATCTCCCATGAGCCGTTTGAGCACCAGCCCGATGCGGGACTTGCCCTCGCCGCCCTTGCCGACGATGAGCATCATCTTCTGGCCTTTGGTGCTGGGGATCAGGCAGTAGCCCAGATATTCCTGCAAGGTGGGGATGTCGGCATCGTCCAGCAGCTCGTGCAGAAAGGTCAGCCAGCGGTCAGGGCTGGCGGCTTTGGGGTCATATCTCACAGGTAAGCGGTTCTGACAGAACAGGCGGCTCTCCTGAAAAGAGCCGTCCGGCAGATGGTACACGCCGTTCTGGAGGTGGATGCAGTCCTGTTCGATGGGGAACGGGTCGGAAAAAGCCAGCAGCTTGATGGTCTCCAGAATGTTGGTGACTTTTTTGGACAGGCCGGAGGTGACATATTCCTCGATATTCTCCAAGATGCGCTGCTTGATCTCGCTCTCGTCCTCCACCGGGCCGTCCAGCGTGTACAGCGTACTGTTGACGCATTTCAGCGGCCACTGTTCCAGAAAGGCGCGGCCAAACTGGACTTCATCGATCTTCTTGCCGTTGTACCAGTCCGGCCATAAGGGGTTGCGGGAAATGTTTTTCTTCATATAATCGCTCTCCTTTAGAAAAGTGAAGTGGTTGGTCTCACCGTGAGACCCACCACTTCAGGTGAATAAATTATCAGGCGCACTTCGCCAGAGCAAGGCGGTCGGTGCGCTCCTCCAGCATCAGCAGGTACGACCCGGACAGCAGCCGTGCAGCGGCATCGGCCTTCTGCTGGGGCGTCCCAAATGCAACGCAGTCCGTCAGGTGCTCGATGGTCTCGGTCATGTGGAGGGCTTCCACAAACCGCTCGTCCAGCGGTTCTTCCGGGCTTGCGGGCTTGTAATGCTCTCGCCAGTCGTGCAGCAGGTCGAGATAATCGGTCAGCACCCGCAGGCAGTAGGCGATGTCTGCCCACTGCTCGTCCGTCAGGCCACGCTTGGGCGGCGGCAGGGCGATGGCATTGGCGGGCGGCTTGTCCGAGTCAAGCCCGAAGTCACTTGCGAGCTTCTCGGCGGCTTGCCGTGGGTTCAGGTCGAACAGCTTGGCGGTGAGGTCGATGGCATCGCCGTTGGCCCAGCAAGCGAAGCAGTAATAGTAGGTGTCATTCAGCATCATACTGGGGTGGTTGTCGGAGTGGAACGGACAGCACACCATGCCACGGCGGTCGGGCTCCATGCCGTACATCTCTCCCACCTGCCGAACGGTGATGGCGGACTTGATCTTTTGATATAAACTCAAAATTTCTCCTTTGGTCAAAGGTTTTGGCACGGATCAATTTGATCCCTGCCACGTTCAAGATCACCGGTGTTCCCCAAATGGGAACTTCGGTGAAGCCGGTCTCCCTTGCTGCCTCCCGACAGGAAATCTTTTTAGACTCTGTGTCGGCCCTATGCAGGGCGCTCGCTCCCCCGATGGGAGGTCTTGGCGGTCTGGGCAGTTCGGACGGTCATTCTGTTCTCAAGGTCCTGGTATGAAAGATATTTCAGAGGGCTTTCGCGGGAAGCCCTTAATATGTTCGCTGCTGGGGAGTACTATGTTTTCTTTCTGTCTATAGGATAGCACTGCAATGGCCGCTGTGCTGTATATCCATAATGTCGGAAAACAGGTGCAGAAACTGCAAAATTCCACGCTTATGGACA